>NZ_JBHTGY010000007.1:0-9523 GCF_042676305.1 Paenibacillus sp. GCM10027630
CTTTTAACACCTAGATTGAGCTTTGCGAGAACACTATTGAGAAATAGGGTGTATGGATTAAAATTTGAGAGATATTGAAAGCGCTTAATTCGACAGCCTGAAAATATACCTTATATTAGTGGAAGGATATAGGGACGAAACATGATAAATTGTCTAGTCAATACGGAATTATTCTCTGTTGAGTTTGTGCAAGATTATTTACAGTTGCATTTTAATGGCCCAATACTGACGGCATTAATAATGCCTACTGTAATTGTAAACGGAATACCTNTTAATAATGCCTACTGTAATTGTAAACGGAATACCTTTCTGTATTGATAAGCCGAGATTTCGAGATTCATTGTGCTCCTTAATTGGTGATTTTGTCATAGGTGTTGAACAAAAATCCGATAAATTTATTATTGTTGAATTTACAAGAGGCAGCATTGAGATTCGACTCGATGAAAAACGTTATGTAGAGGCTGCAGTACTTGCTAATGGGTCCAGACTTCAAATTTGGCCACGTTGATTAATAAATGAATGAAGATGATTACTTCTTCAAATAGGATATTTGATACATATGTACTGCCGGGCGTTAAGCTAATGGGCAGTAGAGTTTAATGGTATAAGGTAATAACACCCTATATACAATCAGGAACATATGTTCTAAAATATGGAGGCGATGTCATTTCCAATTTATAGGAGGTATTGATTTGAAGAAAACAATTACTTTTAGTTCCAAATGGTTTGACCATGAGTTTGAATCAATGATCGCTTCGAAGCTGAGGTCGAAGTTTCCAGAAGTCATGTTTTCTCATGTACAGGACTCGGGAGGACATACTTCTTTGGAAGCCTGGGAAGCTTGGGAAAATAGTACAGGTCTTGATATTCGAATGGATATTAGTGATGAACCGGTTTTTAAGAAAAAGGATTATGAACTAACACCTTTCCTGAATAATTCTGACGTCAAACTTCAATCCTTTATACCAACTTTACTTAAGTCGGTTTCCAATGAAGAGCGAATATATGGTCTACCCTTTGGTGCAGGAACAAATTATACGCACTCACTCTTTTATAATGACAATATTTTTGCAAAGTTTAATGTTCCAGTCCCCGAACATGAAATGTCGTGGGACGATGTAATAACTTTAGCAGCAAAAGTAACCGGGACAATCGATGGTATACCTAATTACGGATTGGACATAGGGGATTATTCTTTATTAAAAATGCAGCTAGGAATTAGGTTTCTTGATCCTGAAACGCACCGACCAAAACTTCGGGAAAGTGACTGTATGGAATATTTCCGCATTATAAAAGCTGCCTATGGGATACCGGGGAATGTTCAAGATACCGATGAACGTATATTCGTATACGGAAGGGCATTCCGTCGAAATGGAACTGTTGCAATGTCCATAGACTCCCCTGAGATGTTCAGCAAAAAGCTTTCATTTAAGTTAGGAGCCGTAAGTTTCCCTCAGATTAATAATAATCTTATAGTTCCGTCATTAAGTGATTATGGATGGTTTTTGACCTTACATCCTAGCTCAGAACATAGGGAAGAGGCGTTTGAGGTTATATCTTATTTAGTGTCGGAAGAATTCCAACTTTATCTTTCTAAAATTGGTCGATTCTCTTCCTTATCAGACAGAAAATACGAGGCGGATTATGGACAGGATAATCCGAATTTCTCAGGAACTACCATAGAATGGGTGTTTCAAGGACTAAAAGCAGGTTGGGCAAATCCGCAAAGCCCATATGAGGATATGGCTGGAAATATTGTTAGAAGTGAAATGGAACGAGCTGTAAGGAAAAAAATCCAATGGGACGAGGCAATTGAGATAATGGAAACACGAATTCTTGAGAAATTAAGCACTGAAATGCACGCAGATTTTTGATGGCTTTATTAAGCTGGGAACGTTAGCGCAATGACCAGAGAGCAACTCGCCACAAAGTTTTCTCCCTGGATTCGTTAAAGTAACGGGCAGGATACGTGAAAAGGAAATTTGGGGCTCCTTATAGAATAATGATTATTGTTGAACTTATTTTAGTTGAGTTGAGATGAGAAAGGTGAGATGAGAATGGTTGAGTATCGAAAGGCTACGTTACAAGATGAACAACAGATGTTTGTTATAGCCAATAAACTAGCAACAAGCTTTGTTGTAAATGAAAATGATTTCAAAAAGATTTATTCTTCGCTATTAGAAGATGGAAATGTTGATATTTACGTTGCAGATATTGAATCAAAGTTAATTGGATACGTTCTTGCATTTCATCACAATACATTTTATGCAAATGGGTTGGTAACTTGGGTTGAAGAACTGTACGTAGAAGAAGAATATAGAGGTATTAAAATCGGAAAAGCATTAATGCAGTTGATTGAAAATGCAGGGAAGAAACGCAACACTAAATTGATTGCTCTTGCGACCAGAAGGGCAAGTAATTTTTATGAAGCCATTGGATATGAGAAGTCGGCAACGTATTACAAAAAAACAATTCACGTTAGCTGAACCATCGACCGTTGAGCTCCCATGAAAATTAAATCCGCAGTCGCAGAAATCGGCCGCACTGAAGAAGACGCAGCTCATTCATTTTTATGAAAAGCGTCTGAATAATGGATGTTGAAATGGTTCGGAATTAGGAATTAGCTGCAATTGTCACGGAGTAACCTAAGCTCTCAAGTCTACGAACAGCATATTTTGCAATAGACTGTTGTTTCTGTTTGTCATGGTAATCTTCGCCCAGATCGATATAAGTTTCTTTACGAGTCAGGAGATAAAACGCAATTTTTAGCATAGCATGAGCCACATTTATAGCTGTTCGTTTTTTACCTTTTCGTGCTGCGGTACGTCTATACATGGCGCCGAGAAAGTTCTTTGATGCTGCAACGGAATGGGCTGCTTCTACTAAGGCGGATTTCAGATACTTGTTTCCGTTTGTGGTTTTGGTAGATTTCTTTTTTCCTGCACTTTCATTATGTCCAGGTACCAATCCAGCCCAAGAGCATAAATGTGCTGCACTGGGAAATTGTTTCTTAATATCCGTTCCGATTTCCGCCAAGATTTGTTCGGCCATTCGAGTGGCTATACCAGGGATTGAATCTAAACGTTCAACATCTTCATGAAAAGATTCTACCCGCGTAGCAACTTCCTGATCAAGCACCTCGACTTGTTCGGTTAAAAAATCAATGTGAATTAAAATGGTTTTGATCATGAGACGTTAGTGAGGGTTTACGTAGCCTTGAAGAGCTAGTTCAAGCTCGTCCTTTTTTCGCTTCAAGGTACGTCTGGCGAAGCTCGCTAGTTTTTTGGGATCATCTTCGCCATCTGCAATGGCGCGCAGCATATCACGAGATGAAACACCCATAATGTCAGAGACAACGGAGCCAAGCTTAATATTCGCTCCCTCTAATACCTTTTTAATGCGATTGTGTTGTCTGGATCTCTCTTCGATGATGCTGCGACGATACCGAACAAGCTCTCGAAGTTCCCGCTGATTTCGGTTGGGAATGAAACTTGCTTTAAGAAGTCCGTGACGGAGAAGCTTGGCAATCCATTCCGAATCCTTGACATCTGTTTTACGTCCAGGCAATGCCTTCATATGCTGGGCGTTCACGACTAAAAATTCAATTCCTTCAGCTTCAAGCAGGTTGACGATTGGTTTCCAAAATACCCCGGTGCTTTCCATCGCAACGTGAGAACATTCGTGTTGTTTGATCCAATCGATGAGTTGTAATAGATGCACCGTTTTAGTTGAAAACGTTTGGATATCCTTTCCTTTCGACGTTAGAATGCATGCTGTAATGTTGTCCTTATGGATATCCATACCGCACGCTCGTTCAATGACAACTTCCACCTTAACTACGCCCTCTCTACGGCTAAATTAGGTAAGAGACTGGTGCAACAACCAGAGTAGGATTAATCTCCCATGAGTGCTTCCCAAACAGGGAGCGACAATCTGTGATGCACCGTGGTCGTTGGAGTCAGACTAACGGATGGGCTCTAAGGCACCATAGCTTATCGACCTTCCTCTCCCAGCCATAGTAGCAGTATGGACGAATCCTAAACATTTTCATCATCTGTGGTGCGGCGCATGCGCCGCATGTATGACTAACGGAGAGCGGTAGTTCACCCCTCCTTGGAGTAGATTGCCTGCGGCAGCTGCTCCATTTTTCATTAGGCTAAATGGCAGGATAATTGAGTCAGATACCGAATTACTTTGACAAAATAAGGTTTACATGGGTGATGTAACGTGGATGAAATAATTCAAAAACTCAGTATCATTGTATTAGACAATCCCTTCCCGTACAGGGATATTGATAAAATACAGGATGATTTTCATTTCGATTTCAATAAGTTAGCAGATGACGAGGACTCTTTAGTTGGTGATTTTAATACCTATTGTATGAATATAGCGGGCACTCGAAGTTATGTTTTAACTGGAAAGATGGTCTTCTTTGAGATGTTTCGACAGTATAAGTTTATTGAGGATAGAATCAGCGACTATAAAGAATTTTATCAGGAATACAAGCGAAATGAGGAAGCTAGAATGTTGCTACTGATGTATTTGTCTAAACGTAAAGGTCGTTGAGCTAACGGAGAAACGATAGTTGAGGAGCTTGCATTGCTTCAGCATTATTTATTCTGTAGAAGTAGATATTTGTCTTAATTTCCGTATGCGAGTTGTTGGCAGAAATGTTTGAATTACAATAAAGGTATAAAGGGGGAAGTCCTGCATGATTACGCTCAGGAAAATCACTCTGGAAAACAGGCGTGCCATGTTTAACTTGGAAGTTTCAGAGGACCAACGGCACTTTGTTGCGTCTAATCTGTCCAGCGTTGCTTCTTGTTATGTCCTTTTAACCAATGGGGGACATCCATTCCCATTTGTCATTTACGCGGATGAGCAGCCCGTCGGGTTTGTTATGATGGCTTACGGAATCACTGGATACGAAGAGCCGTCAATCGCAGAATACAACTATTGCATCATGCGACTAATGATTGACAAGCAATATCAGAACCGGGGTTATGGTCGGAAATCCATGGAAAAAATCTTGGAATTTATCCGCACCTTCCCTGCAGGGCGAGCACATTACTGCTGGATCCCGTATAAATCCGATAACGTCGCTGCCAAAAGGCTTTATGAAAGTTTCGGCTTCCGTGACAACGGTGAAGTTTTTAACAACGAATCAATAACTGTATTGCGACTCTGACTTGCTGTCAAATCATTAAGCTAACTCAAAGGAAGAGCCATACCGCTAACGGAAAACGATAGCATCATGACGAACAGGCAACCGGCATCACTGGCTAACTGTTCAAATATCGGTTTTCTTGAAATTTTACATAGATTATTTCGGGGTGATGAGGCTTGCCAATGTCTGAATACTACACGCAACTGCGTGATAAAATTGGGACTCAACTAATATTTAGCCCAAGTGTTGCTGGAGTAATTCGTAACCAACAGGGTGAGATCTTGTTTCAGCGTCCATCTTTAGAGAGTGATATTTGGAGTTTGCCAGCTGGTGCAATTGAGATTGGAGAAACTCCTGCAAAAGCAGTCGTTCGAGAGGTTTTTGAAGAAACTGGATTAAAGATCATTCCCCAAAAATTATTAGGTGTCTTCGGAGGGCAAGACTTTAGATTTACTTATATGGACGGGAATCAAGTAGAGTACATTATCTTTATGTTTGAATGTACCATCGGAGGAGGGGAATTAGAAGCAGTGGACGGGGAATCAGCTCAACTACGTTTTTTTGGGGTTGATTCAATGCCACTATTAGCAATCCCGTATCCGAAAGAAATCTTTTATCCAAATGATTCTGACCGAACATTTTTTCAAGTATGATTTGTCTACTCCGTTGAACTACCATGAAAGAACGGATTAGCTTTGATGCTCTGTGGTGCAACGCAGGAGGATGCATGGATGGCTAACGGGAAACATTTGTTCAATAAGAAACCAGGACGAGGCTGCCGGCATGAATCGGCAGCCTCGTGGAAGTAAAGGGCAGGATAGTTCAGGAGGTCTTGGTGGTTCTGTGTGTTACCTGCATTGGTGGGAGTATAGATTTCGTTACACCGGTAGCAGCAGTTTTGCTAATCTTAGAATTTGCAATTCAAGTAAAGAAAGGACAGGGCACCCCTGTCCTTTCTTTACTTGATGAGGGTAACCGCGTGATGAGTTTACGGTTCGATCAATGTTTACAAATCGACTCTTAAGGTGCCCAGCATCTTGGCGAATTTCGGATCGTGGTAGGATAAGAAAAGACTTTCCCGCGTATTGAGGGCGGAAATTTGTTCGATATCGTCCGCGCTCAACTCAAAATCGAAAATGTCGAAGTTTTCGACGATCCGCTCTTTTCTCACCGATTTTGGAATAACAACGACTTCACGCTGAACAAGCCAGCGCAGTACGACCTGGGCGACGGACTTGTTGTGTTTTACTGCGATCGAGGCCAGCACTTCGTTGTCGAACATGTTGTTGAGTCCTTCAGCGAACGGTGCCCACGACTGGTGCTGTACTCCCTGCTCTTTCATAAAAGCGGCACTCTCGATCTGCTGATAGAACGGGTGCGTTTCAACCTGGTTGACGGCGGGTACGATTTCGTTATGCACGATGAGGTCCATCAGACGGTCGGGCAGGAAGTTGCTGACACCGATCGCCTTAATCTTGCCTTCGCGGTACAAGTCTTCCATCGCACGCCAAGCGCCGTAGTAATCGCCGAACGGCTGGTGTATTAGGTATAAATCGAGATAGTCGAGCTGTAACTTCTTCAGGGATTTGGCAAACGCCAGCTTGGCATTCTCGTAGCCGGCATCCTGAACCCAGAGCTTGGTCGTGATGAACAACTCCTCCCGCGGTACGCCGCTGCGCTTGATTGCGCGTCCGACCGCTTCCTCGTTCAGATAACCGGCGGCGGTGTCGATCAGGCGGTAACCGGCCATCAACGCTTCATATACGGCGTTCTCACATTCTTCAGCATCGGGAACCTGGTAGACACCGAAGCCGATGATCGGCATTTTCACTCCGTTGTTTAATGTTACGGTTTGCATTTTAACTCCTCCAAGTGTTCAAATGTATAACAGCAAACGGCTCGTATCTAGGAATCGGGGACTGCAGCGATGATTCCACTTACGGCTGAATTGCATTACAATAAGCTTAGAACCTTCGTGCTACACGAAGTCAAGCCGTTTTCAAAAATTTATTTCCAAGGAGGGTTTCACATGCATACGGTCAAAGAAGCCGCGCAAATAACGGGACTCACCGAGCACGCCGTGCGCTTTTACACGGATAAAGGCCTGGTGCCAAGCGTACAGCGCAATCATAACAACATTCGGATGTTCGACGATGAATCGATCAACTGGCTGCATGGCGTCAAATGCCTTAAGCAATCCGGGATGCCGATTGAATTTATTAAAAGGTATATCGATCTCTGTCTCGAAGGGGATTCTACCATCCCTCAACGCTTTGCACTCATGATGGAGCATAAAGAAGCGGCGCTCGTTCAGCTCGAAGAAGTCAAACGGCATGTGGCCCATTTAGAACAAAAAACCGCCCTATATCAGGCCATTATGGAGCACCGCACTCCAGACACGACCAATCCCGGTAACTGGGACAAAATTCAGCATATGCATGCTGACGTATTTTACTCGCCCTCTGTTCGGAGGGCGTGAGAGATATTCGTGAGCACATCAACCGCTTTGGAGAGAATCCTAGGTTTCAAACTCTTGGTTGGCTTGCAATGAACAAGATTCACATCAGTCTAGATTGAATTAACGAGGATTGAAAAACCAATAAATGATACTTTGTTCGATGAAAAAATATGGGGTAGTTTCCACTTTACTCCTGGATGTGTCCCAGTAAAATCGGCTGGGAATGAAAATTGGTCAGAGTTGTACTGGGATCTTATAAATATCCAACGATTGGAATACGGTGGAGGAGAAATGTGATTTGATGATACTTTAATCCGCAAAGACGGTATGTTTGTTCCTGCTGAACTATTAGTATTAAATCCCAACAGTCTAAAGTAACTGTAATATGAGGAAATAGATAATGAAAAATATGAAAGTTTAACTGCCGAATTGTTCTTGGAGAATCGGCAGTCTTTTTGCGTTAATGAGCCGTAATGTGGAGTGGTTTTGTAAAATACGTCGAAATCTCTTACCCTAGATGATCTGTTCTTCTTGACAAACACAACATAAGTACTAGCTTTATGCAATAAAAGAAGCTCCGGATAAGTTTCCAGAGCTTCTTGATAAATTAAAGCGATTTGGTTACATTTATTCAACTACCATGATATTATTTCAAACATTCGTTCGTATAAAAGACAATTCTGAGCCAAAGGGTTGATCAGATTTAGTTATAGTTATAAATGATGTTAATCAACATCAGAACAAATGGTAGAATAAACGTTTCTTCTGCCATTTAGTGCATAAACTTTGATGTCGAGATTGGACTTCTGTTTGTTTTTCAATAGTTGATTATTTTATCTAGTTCAATTTAGTATCTTTCTGAATTTTATATATTAAACTATTTTGAAAGAGGATGATGATATATGAGCGATCGTGAGAGGCTAACCAAATGGTTTGATTTTACGCCGACAACACAGACACCTGCACCGATCCCAATCACAGGATCATTTTCAAACCAACTACCAATTCCTATACCATCCGGTACTACAGCATTAACAATTATTAATCAAGTTGTTACTCTAGGAACCATTACTTTGAAACACATTCATAGGGATGACCGAATCTATCTTACAGCAACAGTTGTATCTTTTAATAATAGCAGAACGGAGAGAGAGCCCCAAATACAGTACCAAATTGTACGGGATAATGTATTCGTCGTTATGAGTGTGATAGATACTAATGATGACGGTGGTGCGTTTTATACAACTTCTTTTACAGCTGCAGAGACAAATGTTCCCCACGGGAAACATAAGTATCATCTGCAAGCCATTTTGCTTACTCCTGTAGATCCTACTAATTCCGCAGCTAACATTCTTATTAGAAATTTTTCTTTAGAAGGTACAGTTCTTGATGAAAATAACACCTAAGCTGCGTCGAGCGGCTTTTTTTCAGACGGTCATTAGTAGATTTGAGACTATCGAGATCGCGAGATAAAAAAAAGGGCCACCCGTAAAGGACCCGTAAAGGATGGCCTTTAAACTTGCCGTTACAGACAGCGCGGAGAACGGTACCATAGATTACAGCTGAGATCATTAAGCTAACGGGTACGATAGTTCAATAAATAGCGGCAATCTAGGACTTTATTTTCTCGTCCATGGCTGCCGCTATTTCTTTTATTAGGGTCAGTCTAATACTAATGTAATTCGAAAGGACGCGTGCGATCAACTCATTCAGCCAAATACTTTATTTTCTTTCATCACCAACTTGGGCAGTTTTGATGTATCCCCTAAAGGGTTTTATGGAATAGACGTGGCAAACCCGCTACTATAGGAGTGGGATGGCCCCGACCTCAACTTGTGCTAGCAAGTAAGTGGGGGAGGTTCACTGTGATCGAAGTGTTGGTTATTGTATTATGGAAA
>NZ_JBHTGY010000008.1:0-113187 GCF_042676305.1 Paenibacillus sp. GCM10027630
CTACCAGTGGGGATTAAAAAAGATGACCCCTGATGAATACAGAAGTCATCTTCTTTCAGCCTAGTAGCTTTTTATTACGTGTCCATAAATTGGGTCACAGTTCAATTTTGGGAATGCGGGTCTTTTTTCGCTTTCTGGTCAGTCCTTTGGGCTCGTTTTTTACTTACCTATGTATCCACAGGTTCTTTTTGTAATAATAATTCAATTAATTAACAAAATTCGCTTTCTGCAACAGTCTCATGATCACTGCTGCTGCTTGTGCCCGGGTTAACGCCGACTGCGGCTGGAACTGTCCGTTTGGCATACCAGTGAGGAGTCCAGCGTTGACAGCTGTGGCAACTTCCTGTGCCGCCCATCCGGAAACTTGCTTTTGATCGCTGAATACTCCAAGCGTGCCGTTCATATCCGCTTTGGACAACGGTTTCCCTGCTAATGACAGTGCTTTATTCAATACGATCGCCATCTGCTCACGAGTAATCTCATCCTGAGGATGAAAGGTACCATCGCCGTGCCCAGAAATGATGCCCAGATCCACCGCTTTCTGAACGTAACCAGCATACCATTCTGATGGCTTCACGTCTTTAAATTGTGCAGAACCTGATACTGCCTGATAACCCAGAGAACGTACAATCAATGTAACGAATTCAGCGCGTGTAATCGGCCTTTCTGGCGAATAGTGCTCTTCATCCGTTCCGGACACGATCAATTTCGATGCAAGTACATTTATTTCTTTCATTGCCCAGTGTCCTTGGGTATCCTGAAAATTGCGGTTTACGGACACCACAGCATATTTACTGTTGCTCGGGCTATAGAAAGTAACTTCGCGCCCGTTAAATATCGCAGGTACGAACGTCAGACTGCCGTCCTCTTCGATCCTGACTACCGTTGTTTGTTTGCTGTCTGCCGGTGTATCCATTGTGATATTACGCGTTGAATACAACCCGTTAAATTGTGTAATCGTCACGCTGCGTCCGTTCGCTTCTGCCGTTACCGTAAAATCAATCACATTGCCTATGATCGATCCGCCGACAGCGTTGATCCGTTGCCCGATAATTTGCCGTTGCTCTTCTGATAGTACCTCCATACGTATGACCAACTTCCAGTCGCTACCTAATTGCTGCTCAAGAGCAGTCGTGTCAATCGCGCCTTTCGGCAGCGTGAACGAGGCGATTTTCGAAGTAACGACAATATCGTTCCCTTTAATCTGTTGAGCGCTGATTTCACCTTTAGCCGTATTTCCCGATACCACTGCTTCCAATTTTACAGCGCCTTCGCCAGTAGTCGGTTGACCCGAGACTGTGCTTGTGCCTGTGCTTGTTCCAGTATCTGCTTGTGGGCTGCCAGAATTACCTCTCGACTTTATTGCTGCGGCACGATTCACTGTTATCGTATAAATCTTCTTCGTTGTTACATCCTGAGCCGTCACCGTTACTGTCACCGTGTTGTCTCCAATGATCAGGTTGCTTCCGCCGATTACTGCAACCGAAGCATTCGGGTCGTATGTTGCGTAAGTGACCGATACGACAGTCTTGCTGTTTGGCACATTTACTGTGTAATTCAAATTGTTTGCGCTAAAGCCGCTCACAGCCGTATTGTCTACTTTCAGATCGCTTAAATCCGCATTCGAAGACAATGCAGCTGCCACTCGATTTACTGTAATCGTGTAGACCTTCGTTGTATTGTCCTGAGCCGTTACCGTAACCTTCACCGTGTTATCTCCCACGATCAGGCTGCTTCCGCCGGTCACTGCAACCGAAGCATTCGGGTCGTATGTCGCGTAAGTGACCGATACGACAGTCTTGCTGTTCGGCACATTTACTGTGTAATTCAAATTGTTTGCGCTAAAGCCGCTCACAGCAGTATTATCTACTTTCAATTCCTTCAAATCCGCATTCGAAGACAATTGTTGGTTCTTTACTTTCAGCCGCGGATAATCTTTACCTTCGTCGATTTCCCATACGTTGACAAAATCCCAATCGACGAACGTAGCCTTCTGCTTCATGTTCGCCGTCGTTATTGGCGTTCCATAAACGCTACCCGGCTGATTGGAGGTTTGTGTATCCCAGTATGAAGAGGTCACTTTATAATTGGGATTAGGACCTCCCAAGACGGCACCGATCAAGCCTCCGAAATTAGTTATTCCGGTAACTTTACCGACGGAATAGCTATTCGTAATCTTCCCGAACGTACCTCCCGAATTGTCCAGATTACCCGTAAGTCCCCCGACATTCTGGTTTCCGGTTACTTCAACATTGGCATAACTATTTGAAACTGGCGAGCGTTGAGAAGCTCCCGAAAAACCTCCGACATAATTGTTGCCGGTGACTTTACCAGTGACGTAGCTTTTATCGGTTGTTCCGTTTCCTCCTGTATAACCGACGAATCCGCCGGTGTTATTCTTTCCTGTGACATTAACGTCTATCATTTGGATATTTTTGAAAGTCGCCGATGTTGCATAACCGAACAGGCCAACATAATCCAAATCAGGGCGGTTAATTGTCATTCCAATAATCTTATAACCGTTGCCGTCGAACGAACCTTTAAACGATTCAGGCGACGAAATGCCGATCGGCAGCCATCCCTTTCCGTCAGGCGCACTGAACCCGGTTAAATCAATATCCGCACCAAGTTTATACATGGCATCAATGTTATTTCTCATAAAATTCAGATGCGTCGGCGTCTTAACTATATACGGGATCTCTTCCGTTCCTTCTCCGTCCATCTTCTCTTCAGCGGTCGGAACATACTTCCCTCTCGTAACGATCAACAGGTAGATTTTTTTCGTACCGTCCTCAGCTGTAACTGTCACCTTAATGGTGTTATCTGCGATCTGCAGGTCGCTTACGGTGCTGCCTGTCAGCTTCGAACCGCCTATTACGCTTACAGCTGCCACAGCCTTAGAATCCGCTGCCGTAGAGGCCTCGACCGTCAACTGCGACGTTTGGTACGGCACATTCATCGAATAATACCACTGGCTTGCTTTAAACCCATTAATAGTAGTTCCATTTACTTTGAAGTCGTTTAAATCTTTAAACGACGATTTGACAGTCGCATCACGATTTACTGTGATGGTATAAGTCTTTAACGAGTTATCTTTCGCCGTAACCTTCACCGTTACGGTGTTGGCTCCGGTATTCAGGCTGCTTCCGCCGCTTACTTCGACCTTGGAATTCGGATCAGCCTTCAACGTAGCCGTCACTGATGCTACTTTCACGTCGTTTAACACATTTACAGTGTATTGTTCTGTGCTGGGTGAGAAACCGGCTACGGTTGTTCCGTTCACTTTCAAGTCGGCCAATTCCGCGTTTGACGGTGCCAACTGTCTCACGTTCCTCAGCTGCGGATAGTCGGCATCCTCTTGAATATCCCACACGTTGTTAAAATCCCAACCGACATATGTTGCCTTCTTTTTCATATCATTAGTTGTCTTGCCTTCTCCGCCTTTCGGACTTGATGACCGTGTGGTCTTCTCCGTGTCCCAGTAAGACGACTGGACCGTCGTCGCGGTAGAACTGCTGCTTGCCGCACCGAGAAAACCTCCCCCAGTCGACAAAACTCCTGCAGCATAACTATAGGTAATTCTGCCGTTAGCTGCTGAACTGGAAGTTCTCCCCGCCAGCCCCCCGGTACTGTTGTCGAAGCCACCGGTTACATCTACTTTGGAATAACTGTTCGTAATGGTTGAATGCTGGAGATCTCCAACTAACCCTCCGGTCTCTGCAGAGCCACTTGTTGTCGAGGTGCCTTTGACCATGCCTGTGGCATAACTTCTGTCAATTGCACCGCCGGGATTAGCGTTCATTAATCCTGCTAACGCACCAACGAACCGTAGTCCTGTAATATTTACATTTTCCAGCCACACATTTTTGAAAACAGCCTTTTCGGCGTACCCGAACAAACCTACATAATTTGTGTCGCCTCGATCAATCAACAAATTATGAATCTTGTAGCCACTTCCGTCTAATGAACCGGTGAATTTAGTCGAACTGCCGGAACCGATCGGCATCCAGCCTTTTCCATCGCCTGGATTGAATCCGGCTAAATCGATGTCAGCTCCTAGCCTGTAATATGCACTTAATTTATTCCTAATTTTATCAAGATGCTGCGGTGTCATGACGATATACGGGTCTGCAGCAGTTCCACTTCCAGACATCTCTACTCCAGGAGCAACCGCATCTTCCCGAATGACCGTTATCGTATAAACTTTTGCCATTCCATTCTTCGGAGTTACCGTTACCGTTACCGTATTGTTTCCTACGATGAGCTTATCTCCTCCAACAACCTGGATCACAGCATCAGCACTCGCTTGAAGCTCAGCCGTCACCTTCACTGATTCCATGAAATTGCGTACATTCATCGTGTATGTTGTTTTGTCGGTATTGAACCCACTTACTGTCGTTCCATCCACTTTCAAGTCACTTAAATCGGGAGGTGCATTTGTATTCCCCGCAACGGTTCTTGGCTGGATTGTAAATACATCCAATACGTCACCGATTTTGCAATTCACATCATCTCGACCTCTTCCTTCAAGCGGACCACAGACGAACTCTCCTTTAATTTGATTCTCTTCAAACTTCAATTTCACTGCCCCGTAATTAAAATACCGAGCGGCCGACCAATTCGGTTGCTCGCACATCTTCCATTTACAACCGCTAGGTTCATAAATATGTAAACCCGCTCCGCCTCCGCCGGCAATAATCGTAACAATGTCGTCGGTCACTTTCGGATTCGAACGCTCGTAATGATGGTCGTGTCCGTTCAAGTTCAAAACATACTTGGGAAACTTGGCTCCCATTTCCCTAAGCGTATTCTGCAGATTCGTATCGCTATCATAGTAACCGCTCGACCAAGTCGGCCTGTGAACGAATGTGACGATAAAAGTAATATTCGAATCAGACTGGGCTTGCTCGAAAATCGGTTGGGCATGTTCAGCCCAATTGCTCCATGTAGATGATGAAAAAGGCTCTGGCATCCCGATAAATCGGGTATTACCGTAATCGAAGAAATACCAATCATTTCCGCAGCAGCCGAGTGAAGGGGCTGTAGGCACTGTACGCGCATTTGGCAAGCCAAAGCGCCCTTTATAATTTCGTAAGTCATCCTTCTGCGGTGTCTCCCACTCGTGGTTGCCCCAGATAGGCATAAACGGTACTTCAGTGCTCCATGGCATGACATCATTGAAGTAATGAGTGACAGCTTCTTGTCCATGAGCGTTCGCGTAAGTGAAATCCCCGAGCCCAATATACAGATCGGGATTCAGATCCTTAATTAATTTGTTCATACCGGAAGCAGAGTCATAATTAAAGGATGAACCGATATCTCCCGTAGTTACGATAGTAAACCCGGAGCTCCCGGCAGCCGGTGCGGTATGAAAAGTATGATCCTCACCGCTACCGATTGAATAATGATAGGTCTTACCGGGCTGAAGACCGGTTAGTTTGGCCTCCCGCCACGGTCCTGAATCCGAGATAGGAGTGATGTCGGGTTTACCGGCTGCAACCGTGCGACCGTAAGCCACTGTCTCCCCATAACGAATAGTGTCGGATCCCTTGTGCCAGCTAAATGTGACCGAGTCTGGACCCGTTAACGTATAGTGAATTTGGTCCGCTTGCTCAACTTGCTCTGCAGCATATGCTACAGCAGGGGAATCGATTAGCGATGCAAATCCAAGTGAGTTCACCAACAAGATGGCGCTCAGTGCGATACCCGCAAAAAACCTTACAACGCGTTTCTTCATAATAGCTTTCAACACCTCCAGAGTTCTTGACCAAACCCTATTGTATCCATGATATGTAAAGTACAATGTCCTATTTTTTTAAGAATCTATTAATTTCATTCCCATACAACTAAAAAAAGGATCGTTTCCGATCCTTCGACATTTACAATAGGTCACTTACTTCGGACGATTAGTCGAGAAAAACCCGCTGGATGAACCAGCCCACGCCTAACAAAAGCGCTGCTGCAGAACCCGCTATCATTGCGCGACCCGAATACTTCCATCGTTTCAATACATAAATGAACGGCAAAACTGCTAGAACGATGATCATCTGCACCGTTTCGATTCCAAGATTGAAGCTTATTAAATCGACTGCAAGTTCTTTACGGGGAATATCCATTTCCTTCAAAATATCAGCAAAACCCATACCATGAATCAATCCGAAAGCAAAAGTCAGAACCCATCGGTAGCTTAAATTTTTACGAATCATATTCTCAATGGCTACATAACAAATACTGATCGCAATTGCAGGTTCGACGATCCATGCAGGTACTTGGATGATATCCAATACGGTTAATGTCAGTGTTAAGCTGTGAGCGATTGTAAACGCTGTTATCAATGCGGCATATTGCCTGAAAGTTTGTCTGGCGATAAGCAGGGTAAGAAGGAACAGCAAATGATCGTAGCCGAATAAAATGTGATGCATTCCCAGTTCAAAAAACGAGTACCACCCCGAGGTTGATTTGGCATGCTCTGCAGCGGAATTCTGGGGCTTCTTTTCGTCAGATTGCGATCCGTCAGTGTTTGGCTGCCGCTCTATGCGCTGATCTAACCCTTGATAGTCTTGAGCAGTTAGTATCATGACCCAGGTCCGATCTTTACCCGATATAGCCGCTGAGCTTGTATGCGATCCATAGTTTATGGCCATGAGATTCACATAATTTGTAACGGGATCATTAAAATATAGATTGTCAGTCAAGGAGATCGGCTGATAAGCGGATATAGGAGGAAAAGTAGCTTTTAATTCGACTTTGGCCACTTTGTCCGTACGTACGAAAACAAAGCTTTTCACTTGTGTCCATGGCATCGTTACATCGTTTATTTTTAAAGTTATATTTTCTTTAATTACCGATTCAAGACGATCTCTAAGCGCATCGAATTGTTTCTGATCCAGCCTGCCGTTTTTATACATATCTCCATTGGTCAACTCTATTGCAGACAATTCATCGACAGCGAAGGTCAATTCCGTATGCGATTTTGTTAATGTCAATGTCGTAAAGCTAGAGCTGTAAGTGTGAGCATGAACTGGTTGAATGAACGGAAAGCACAGCATTATTAGCACGACTGTAAGGAAAAATACAGCTTTATACGCGGAAAAGTAAAGTTTGTACATTATTTTCCCCCTGGATGAAATAGGTCTACCTTCACTTTACGTATCATATGAAATAATACTATAGTAGTCCATTCTTTTTAAAAAACTTATCAAAATCTCAACATATATATAGATACTGACTTCCTCGTATGTTTTGACGTAGTCTCTTATTATCAAACCTCCCTGAAACGAGTTGCTCTGATAAGGGCGTTGCCTTAACTTGCACAGCTATGATTTCCACTCTCCCTCCTGCGATGCTCATGTTGCCTGCGTGAGTAAAATATTTATGCGCAACAGGGGCATCCGCCCATATGGGATGGGCATCTGTAACATATATTGTAGGCAAAAGCTTGTAGGCAACTTACAGAAGGAGATGTTAATATTGACTCAAAAACAAAAGCAAAAACAGTCCACTGAAAAAAATAACAATCAAAGAGGACTTATGCCCGGCATACCCGGATTTCCAGGCGGGCAGCCCGGTGGCCCTCCGGGTCCTGGACCTGGAGGATTTCCGCCTATGCCAGGTGGCGGCGGGCCCGGTGGACCTGGAGGAGGCCAAGGACCTGGAGCGCCGCAATCGCCTCCACCGTCCTTCATCCCTCAGCAATCGGCTTCCCTTTTTGCAGTGGATCCCGGCAGTATTAGCAGATGTCTCTTCCGTAACGTCTATATTTGGCAGGATAACGGAGATCAATATTGGATGTATTTGACTCATGTAGGAAGGAATTCTATCTCCGGTTACCGCTGGTATGGTTTCGGCCCTACGGGCTTCTGGCTCTATTTTGGATTGGATCTTAGACGCATCAATCAATTTACTTGTTTTTAAATAAATAAATAAATAAAAAATGAGCCTATCCCTCACTGAAATACCTAGTGAGTGAGATAGGCTCTTTTTTATAGGCAATAGACCTGCGGGGGTGTGCCGTTGCGTTTAACCCTAGCTGACACTACGCCATAAGAACTGCGGAAAGGTCGTCTTCCAACAGCTGGGACATAGTCTCAAAGCTCTAGCCCAAACCCAAGCATCTGCTACACAAGATTATTGGATTTGCAGCAGCAGTCGGGCGATAAGCTGTGTATTTTCCAATTTATTTTTCATGTAATCATATTCTACTTTTGTTTGATCCACGGCCATTTTCGCTTTAAGAAGCGCTCTTCTCAGCTCATGAGAGTGCTGCCAAATCTCAGCGTCCCGCATTTGTTCATTTTTCCCCGTAATCAAGCCTTGACTGAATAATTCACATTCCTTCGCATGCAGTGCCAATTTGGTATCCTCCAACCGGCTTAAAGCACCATAGTAATCATATTCCACTTCCTTAAGCTGCTCCGGCAATGCCTGTAGAAGCTCCGATACTTCCGTTTTATTCATTCTTCAGCCCTCCCTCTTAATGGAGTTACACCCACTTTCTAATCTATGCAGCCCTAGCTTGCAGCATGGCGATTTTTTGCAGCTTACATAATTCCCCAAATTTTCAGCATACTTTCAGCTTCCTTTCAGCTTGCTGTCATATAGTTGTCATGAACCTGTGAGATGATAATAACTAAAAGACCCGAGAGATTAGAGAGAAGTGGAGAGAATCCTATGGAACAACGTTTTGCCATCCCTTATATTCAAGCAGCGAGAGGAATTGCGGTCGTGCTGGTTATGCTGTTCCATACGTCCCAATTGGCGACTAAGTATTACCCCATTAACTTTCTGGGCGTAAACAGTATGGATCGATCTGGCGGCTACGCATACTTTTTTGTGCTGACCGGATTTTTGATGGTAACGATATACCGCCGGCACTTCGGCCATATCCAAATGTGGAGAACCTTCATCACCAAACGTCTGATTCGCATTTATCCGATTTATTGGCTCGTCAACGCTGCTGTAATACCCATTTATTTCCTGGTCCCTTCCTTCGGCAACGGTTACGAAACAAAGCCCAAAGAAATCGTGACCTCGCTGCTGCTGCTGCCTTATAGCGAAGTACCCATTCTTGGAGTCGCCTGGTCATTGGTTTATATTATGTTCTTCTACCTTGTATTTTCCCTGCTGTTCGTATTGAACAAGAAGACGATGTTATCGCTATTTGCTTTATGGCTGCTTATTGTCGGCTTACATAGTATGGAATGGATTAAGCTTACGGATAGCGTGCTTATCCGCTTTTTATTTGATGCCATGCATTTGGAATTTGTACTCGGTATGCTTATCGCCTATGCGGTACCCCACCTGAAAAGAGGAAGCGGCTGGTGGCTTGCTGCAGGCATGATCGTCTTCCCGGCGGTATGGGTGGTCCGGTATATAAACCCGGCATTCGTTTATTCCAATTTGCTGTACACGGTTGGCTCATCGCTTGTGCTGCTAGGTGTCGGATCACTCCGTATCGCTGCTCCGATTTGGCTAAAGCCTCTACAGTTCCTTGGCGATGCATCCTACTCTATCCTTCTTACCAGTCTCGGATTTTTATCAATTTCGCTCAAGCTCTCAAGAGCCATTCATCTTAGCGATTGGTTCGGTCCTACCGTGGTAACCGCTCTTTGTTTTGCGACCGCTCTTACGATGTGCTGCGTGTTCTATCACTACATAGAGAAGCCGCTCATAACGCGCATCAAATCTATTACCACGGCCAAAGGCACAGGTCCATTCATACAACCGCAGACCAAAGCAAGGTGAAGAAGTTAGACTGGCTTTGATTCGCTGCACATAACAAAAAGACGCGTCAACCAATGCCGTTACAGGCTTCGGAACGCGTCTTTTTTTGTTCCCCGATTGGGGAGAACTTCGAATCAATTGCACCAATAAATATTAGGCATCGCCCTACAGTTCAATCCATCTCATAAATCGATCCGGATTTGCTGGCGAACAGCTCCGCATACACCTTTTCCGCGTAAGCATCCGTCATTCCCGATATATAATCGGCGACCATTCGTTCCCAGCTCCATCTGCTCTTATGCTGCTTATAGCTTTCAATCCAGTCCGGAGGCAAAATGAGCTTGCCTGTTTCATATACCTTGAAGCTGTCCCACAGCCGGTGGATCATGATCTCACTGCGCTTTTGCAGCCTTTGTACCCGAAAATCCTTGATCAATGTAACCCAGGCCAGCTTCTTCAAAATTTCCATCGTGCGCAGCAGCTGTAAATCCTGCTCGCCGTCCTCTACGAAGGTGACCTTCTTCCAGCCCTTTTTCGGATCATCAATGATGCCTACCCGGTTGGCGAACCGGCTTACCCACCGCGCCTTCATTTCCCTCCGTGTCCGTGAGGCTTCACGATTGCATTCCGCGTAGATGGTCTCCCACTGTTCCAAATAATCGGCCAGCACCTGCCGGACCATCGCCTCCATGTCGACCTGCTCCCAGCCTACATCCACGTTGCCCTGGTCATCTACGATCTCTTGAATTAAATTCTCCACAAGCCAATTTTCATCGAAAAAGCTGTGATTCATTTGAATTTTTCCAGCGCGAATCCCATCTTCAATATCATGGGTCGAGTAAGCAATGTCATCGCATAAGTCCATCAGCTGCGCTTCCAGCGTTGGGCAGCCTATGGGCATCTGCCAGGCTTCCCGAAGGTAATTTATCCCTTCCCACTCCATCGCGTAAGCCCCTTTGAGCCTTCCTTCTTCCTCCAAGGAATACGGATATTTATTGATGCCGAGCAGCGATGCGGCGCTTAAATCCAGCCCGCTCCCGCTTCCCGCGCGCTTCTCAAGGAACATTAGAATGCGAAAGTTTTGAGCATTCCCTTCATAGGCAAGACCATGCTCATCCGACAGCAGCTTGTTCAGCACTTCCTCTCCCTTATGCCCGAACGGAGGATGCCCCAGATCATGCGCCAAGGATGCTACTTCCACAACAGCCGGGTCTAACATCAGCCCCGGATGCTCCCTGCGCGCCAAGAAGGGATATGTCTTTTCCATCCGCCGCGCAACCTCACGGGCAATCTGTGAAACTTCCAACGAATGAGTCAGCCGCGTTCGATAGTAGTCGCCGGAGCCGGCGCCAAACACCTGTGATTTCCCCTGCAAGCGGCGGAAAGCGGGTGATTGGATAAGCCGAGCATAGTCTTTTTCGTATTCGTCGCGTTCCTCGCTAGAATTTGTATTGGTCGTGTCGAATAGCCTCATTTTTCGTAAATCCATAATAAATCCCCATCTCTTTCGCTCCACCGAGGTTTTTTTATCTACTTTAAATATTGTATGAAAAAACAGCGTCCTTAAGGAACGCCGTTTGAGTTCGACCGCCGTCCTGCCGCGTCTATACATCTTCTTCTTATCTGCTTCATATTCCGCATATTATCGAGTTTTATTGTATCATTGCATCATAACGGTTTGCAAAGCCTTCCCATCATTTTCAAAGCATTCATCTCTGAAAATCTGAAATTCCCTACAATATATGCTATTCTAGAAGAAAAGCTTCTGATTGATAGCCTTTTGACGAAGATTAGACGGAACTTGGGTACGCTTTTTACTAATATCGGTGGGATGGCGGAACTACAGTGCGTTATTTGGCTAAAATCAGCTGATATCGGCGGGTGGCGGAACTACAGTGCGTTATTTAGCTAAAATCGGCTGATATCGGTGGGTGGCGGAACTACAGTGCGTTATTTGGCTAAAATCAGCTAATACTGGCGAGAGCGGAACTACAGTGCGTTATTTGGCTAAAATCAGCTAATACTGATGCGGGAGCGGAACTACAGTGCGTTATTTTACTAAAATCGGCTGATACTGATGCGGGAGCGGAACTACAGTGCGTTATTTGGCTCAAATCAGCTGATATCGGTGGGTGGCGGAACTATAGTGCGTTATTTGGCTAAAATCGGTTGATACTGATGCAGGAGCGGAACTACAGTGCGTTATTTCGTCTCAAGCCTGCCTATAAGAAACTTTTGGTGAGAATAAGTGATCGTAGTTCCGTTTAGGTGGATTGATAACGTGTGCAGTCTTAAATAGCGTATCCACGTTCCGCTCCATGATGTTAAACATCCAAATGCTTAATATATTAAAACCTTAACAATATCAAATAACAGGAGAGCTATTATTATGAAATTCAGACCATGCATCGATCTTCACCAAGGCAAGGTTAAACAAATTGTAGGTGAATCGCTAAATGTAGATAATGACAAAGAAGTGATCGAAAACTTCGTATCGGAACAAGAACCCGCTTACTACGCTGACATGTTCAAGCGGGACCACTTGCTGGGCGGGCATGTCATTATGCTTGGCGGAGGCAACGAGGAGGCCGCTCATCAAGCTTTGCAGGCTTACCCCCGCGGGCTTCACATTGGTGGAGGTATTACTGCGGAGAATGCGGCTTCCTATCTCGCAAAGGGAGCATCCCATGTCATCGTTACCTCCTACATTTTCCGTGATGGAGAGCTTAACACCGCGAACCTGGACAAAATTGTGTCCGAGGTTGGAGCCGACAAGCTGGTCATCGACCTTAGCTGCAAAGAACATAACGGCAAATGGTTTGTAGCTACCAATCAGTGGAAAACAATCAGTAATTTCGAGGTTACCGCCCAGAGCTTGCGTTATTTGGAAGCCTACTGTGATGAATTCCTTGTACACGCCGTCGATGTTGAGGGCAAACGTGCCGGTATTCAAGAAAGCCTCGTTAAGCATTTGGCTCAATCCGTCACTATTCCAACTACCTATGCAGGCGGTGCCAGATCGTTAGCAGACCTTGAGCTATTTCACAAGCTTACCGATGGAAAGCTGGATATTACGATAGGGAGTGCTTTGGATATTTTTGGTGGGAGCCTCCCGTATAAGGACGTCATTACTTATTGCAGCAACCTGTAGCTGTATAGACATTTATCTGCAAAATTATGGCGCTATAGGCAAGAAGTATGTTCGACTGCATATAAAATCTAGAGAATAGCCGCGAGCTAGAGGTCTTGAAGGATTTGAACGGAACAGAAATTTCCGTTATTCCACCTTTCACCTCCAACTAATGGCTTTAACGGAAGTAGGAATTCCGTTATTGAGGTGAATATTAGCACTAATGGGCAAAAACAGACAGATAACGGAACTGCGAGCTCCGTTATCTGTCTGTTTTTTGTGCTTTTCAAGTGATAAAGGAATAAGGACTTCCGCTATGGTACTCCAATTCCGTGGACGGGAGGGAATGGAGTATGAATACCGGATCAAAGATCACCCCAATCCTCCTAACGCACAAGCTTAGATCGTGGCGCGCCTTTTGGCATTACATGGAGGTCGGTCGAACCCCACGTGGGCATCAAAGACCCGCAAGGCGCTCTAGCCCTCCTTAACTTCCATATAACTCCACGCGCCTACAAATAGGTTTTTCTGAACTTTTGCGGGGGAAGTCCGAAGAAATGCTTAAATAGCGTGCAGAAGTAACGTTCATTCTGAATTCCGACCAGTTGGCTAAGCTGCAGATTGGAATAATCCTTCTCTTTGAGCAAAGCAACGGCCTTCTCTATCTTGCGGCGATTTACATAATCTACGAAGTTTTCGTTTTCGACCTTCTTAAACAAGGTGCTGAAATAGGAAGGAACCAAACTCACGTATTCAGCAACCTCATCAAGGGTAAGCCTCAAAGCGATGTTTTCCTCAATGTATTGCTTAGCCTTAGAAATTTCCGATCTGGCCGGTGCTTGTCTTTGCGATAAACACTCATCCATGTAGGCAATCACTCTTTTCCATTGCCCATCAAACTTTATCCTGTCTTCTTGTACAATAAGCAATGGTTCCGGCAGCAGCTTCCAGACTGACACCTTTTGTTTGATATCGCCCATAAATTGGTTAATCAACCCCGTCATTTTCTGCTCAGGAATCCGGTGTTCCAGAGCTTGAAAAGCTATCCGGCTCAAAATCCCCTTCAGTTCCTCGGACTTTGTTTCCGGAGCGAGCCTACGGATGATTTCCTGAAACCATTCCTTAATCTGCGCTTCGCCTTCGCCAGGTTTAGCCGCCAAGTGGAGCCCACTTACAAAAACCTGTCCCTCTCCTGCAAAATAATAGGCGTCCTGCAGCTGCAGCAATGCTTGTCGGTACGCTGACGCCATCGTGTCCCAGCTCTGGTGCTTAAGACTGAAGCTTACATGAACAATCTGCTTCATATACTTTTGAATATTATCAATAAGCTCGCGTCCCAGCTCCATGCATTGCGCATTTAATCGGGAAGCGCTCTCCATGAATGGCAAGGTTATAATACCAAATATGAGATTATCCTTCACTTCACACACGAACCCGCTTCCTCTAGACCCGAGCGTCTCCTCTGCCACATTCAACATACCGTAACGGATCACGCTTTGGTCCGCTTGGTCATACCGCTTCTTAAAGCCCCCATAATCATCTAATTCTATGAGAACACAGCAGTATTCCTTCAAATCAGGAGCCACCTTCAAATCATCGCAATGCCGCGACAGCTGGTTCGGATGAATATCACCCTGCAGCAGCTCTGTAACAATCTGCCTGCGGAACCGGTACATGTTCTCTAGGCGCGAAGTATTGAGCTTCCGCAGCTCGGCTTCTTTAACTTCAATTTCATGAAGTGTTTGGGCGGCCCGATCCAAGGCTTGAAAAATATCATCCTCCGAAAGCGGAACCTTAACTATATAATCCTTTACATTCATTCGTATGGCTTGCTTGGCATAATCAAAATCAGAATAAGCCGTTAAAATAATAAATACAGTGCCGGGAAGCTTGCCCTTTAGCGTGTCAATCATTTCTATGCCATTCATCCCCGGCATAACAATGTCAGTCAGAATAATATCCGGTTTCAGCTGCAGTGCCGCATCTATCGCTTCTTTGCCGGAATATGCCTTTCCAACCAGCTCATAGCGATCTGTATGAAACCCGAAAAACTGCTCCAGACTGCGAATAATTAGATCCTCGTCATCTACGATCAAGCATCGGTATTTTTTCACAATATCCCTCCTAACCGGTTTAGTTCCCGGGAAACTTAGCTGTAACGCATGTGCCGCAGTCCGGCTCGCTGCTAATTTCCAGCCCGTAGCTCTCACCGTAATTCAGCTGTATTCTTTGATGAATATTGATTAAGCCGATGCGTTTGCGATTGTTCGGTTTAGCAGGGCGGCCGGGCAGCAATAATTGTTCAAGCTGTTTGTTAGTCATACCCGCACCAAAGTCCTGCACCTCTACTATAACGTGCTCACCCACGCGTGAGGCTTTTATAATAATTTGACCAGAGACCCTTCCGCCTCTATAGCCGTGGAACATGCTGTTCTCTACTATTGGCTGCAGCAGCATACGGAATAAGGGAAAGTCATACAGCTCATCTTCAATCTGTTCCACGATTTCAAACTGGCTGCTGTACCGGATATTTTGAATAAAAATATAATCGCGCACATTCATCAGCTCATCGCGCAGCGTTACCTTCTCAGCCACGTCTCCAATGCCGTATTCCAAAATTTTGATCAAAGAACGGATAATGGGGTCCACTTGATCATGCATACCCAGTCTAACAACATTGCCAATGGAGCCTAGCGTATTATAAAGGAAATGAGGATTGATTTGCGACTGAAGAACCTGAATTTCCAGCTCCCTCTTCAGCTCCTTGTTGCTCCTCAAGCTTTCCACCAATTCATTAATTTGCTTAATCATCAGATCAAAGGTTCGCGACAGCTCCCCAAACTCGTCTTTACGGTCCATAATAATCGGAATATCAAGGAAGCCCTGCTTGACCAGCTTCATCTTGGTCATTAAATTGCCGAGCGGTTTACGGATAAACCTCGTTATCAGGCCTGCTACCGCAGCGCTAAGAAGAAGTCCAATGGCCAGCATCCCGAAATAATAAGGCTCAATATGCTGCAAGGAGCGCTTGGTTAAGGAGTCGTTATACAACGAAATAAGGGTCCAATTAAAATGTGAAGCCGGATACTTGCGTGCCGTCCAGTTCTGATTGCTGCCCGATTTGAACTGCATCACATTGCCGCTGCGGCTGAGCAGCTCTTTGGACGATATATCGCCCAATTGAAAGGTGTGATCTTCGAGGTTCAACTTGCCTGCATCCCCCAAACTCCCTGCAATCATGCTTCCGCGCTCATCCATAATTACGATGCTGACCAGATCGTCACGATTAATTTGCAGCAACGTTTTCTCCAAAGCTTGAAGGTCCATGTCTAAGGCTGCTACAGCAGGCGGCTGCGAGCCATGCAAAAAGCGGGTTAACGTTACCGTCCAGCCGGACTGCTTCGATCGATAGGGCAGGCTCACCAAGGTTCCTACTTTATTAGCGGCGGCCTGCTCAAGAAAGGATCGTCTCTCCGCATTAGGATTATCGAACGCAGGTGATAGAGGACTGCCCCCGACACTGCTCGTGTCTTCTTTAATAATGTAAACATTCGTTATGGAATTAAAGTTCAAATTGTACAGCTGCTGGAGCTGCGGTTTCATCGTTTCAACGGTATCCGTTTCGGGAACATAGGAGGAGTCTATGGCCGATAATATCGTTTGTAGGGACGAAAAGCTGAGCGTAACGTATTGGTCGACTTTAGAAAGCATTTGGCTTATAAAAAAGTCATTATTCGCCCTCACCTCATTCTGAATAAACCGGTAAGAAAGCTGGCTGACCAAGGTTACCGTTCCGAACATAAACAAGAAGCACAGAGTGAACAATTTAAAAGGCAGGCTGCTGAAACGAAAGCTCATCTCTGATCCCCCTGGGCTTTTTCTTATAATAATAAGAGACTTCCGGCGCTTTCGCCAGCCAGTCTTTCATACAAAGAACTTTCATACAAAGAACGAGAACCACGAGGAATCGTAATCCCCGCGGCTCGCTAACTTATTTATGGCTTAACACCTGCGTCATTTAATTGCTTCAGCACATCTTCTTTGTATTTCTTGTAATTGAACTTGGTATCAAGCGTGTTGACATAATTGTCCCAATTGCTAATCGGCTCCCTGCCTACAATGAACTTAAGCAGAGTCTCATTGACATATTTGATACGGTCATTGTACAGGGTGTCATTAGCATCCACCAGAACGTAAGGGTTCACCTTATTCGGTTTGATGTATTTAAGATTAAGTTTATTGTAGCCATCTGTTTTATCGTTGGTAAAATTGAAATACAGCGCATCATTCGAGCGACGGGGAAGGAAGTAGTTCCCCTGCCACTGCCATTTCTGAACAAGATCCTTGTTTGCCATATTTTCTTTTAATCTCGCTGGCTTACCATCTACCATATCCCACATAATGCCTTTTTGACCATATGAGAAATAAGGAAGCGCCTCTTTATCCGCATACCAGTATTGCAGCAACGACATTACACGCTTCAGCTTTTCCGGATCTTTAGCGGCTTTTTTGGAAACGGTCCAGGAGTTGCTTTGGAATTGTGCGAAACTAACCCACTGGTCTCCATGCGGACCTTTCATCGGTGGAATGACGGTCCATTCCGGTACCTCCCCTGCTACATCCTTCATCTTTTGCTGTGAGCTAAGCTCCATCGATCTCCAGTCTCTATAAACGATTCCGTATTTACCGGTTAACATTTTCTTTTCCAATGCAGTGACATCATTAGTCGTTACCCAGTCCGGATCGACCACATTGGCAGCGACCATTTGATTCATGTAAGCCAATGCTTCTTTCATACGCGGGTCCGTATTATCAAATGTAATTTTACCATCAATACTGTCAACCATATTAGGCACAACGCCAAACATCATCATAATGGCATCCCAGCCGAAGCCGCTGTTACCGGGATAGCTGAAATTGCCGTCCTTCAAAATCCCTGTCGCAAAACCATACGTATCGTTTTTTCCGTTGCCGTCAGGATCTTTCTCTGTAAAGGCTTTCATTACATTCAGCAATTCCTCGGGTGTAGTCGGAACTTGAAGATTCAGCTTTTTCAACCAGTCGTTGCGGATCCACCAGCCATTAATGCCGTTAACAAGCTCGTAACCTGGCATACCTATCGTTTTGCCTTTATACTGCATAGCGCTCCAAGCCTCTTTATCAAACCGGTTGTACAGCTCAGGATAATCCTTTATGACACTATCCAAATCAGCTACAATACCCTGGTCATAATATTGGACAGCAGTCAACCGGTCGGTCATAAAAATCAGGTCAGGAATATCTCCTGAAGCGACCATCGTGTTCAACTTCGGCTTGATTTGATCTGCGGGAGGCACAGTCATCTGCAAATCGATATTAACGGCCTTCTCCAGCATCTGCCGCAGCGGATCGTCTTCCCTATTGCTAGGCGGTTGATTGTTCGGACTAAATCCCCCCGCATTATACATCGTAATCGTCATCTTCTTGTCAAAATTGGACGCAGCCGGTGCGCTGGTTGAATTTGAGCCGCCTGTACCCGGTGTAGTTGCAGCTCCCGTCCCTGTCGATGTTCCAGAACTGCCATTTCCTCCGCATGCCGATAACAAAGCGCCTAAAATCAGCATCATGGAAACCGTCGAGCCTACTGCACGCTTGCTTTTCATAGTGACCTCTCCTTTATTTTCATACTGTTTATGGTGACCAGCTCAAGGCGTCTATGCGTTGAAACCAACCCGCGAAAAGACTCCCAACCGGAATAAACCTGCTTAAATCAGCCTTTGACGGCCCCGATCATAACACCTTTGGTAAAATGCTTTTGAATAAACGGATACACACATAAAATCGGTACTGTCGATACGATAACGGATGCCATCTGAATGGCCAAGGAACTGACTGTCGCATCATTAATCAACTCCAGATTTTGTTGGTTTTGCGAGCTT
Organism: Paenibacillus sp. GCM10027630; assembly: GCF_042676305.1. Lineage (NCBI taxonomy): Bacteria > Bacillati > Bacillota > Bacilli > Caryophanales > Paenibacillaceae > Paenibacillus > Paenibacillus sp. GCM10027630. The sequence goes on from NZ_JBHTGY010000008.1 coordinate 18,772, forward strand.
AGCAGTATATTTCTCAAAATAACCTGAAGCGGCATCAAGCTCGATTTGTTTATATAAATTACAGCATCGAAATAACTGTTCCAGTGGCCGACTGCATAAAAAAGACCTATAGTTGCGATGGACGGAAGCGAAAGCGGCAAAATAATTTGGACCAGCACCTTCAGCTCTCCCGCCCCATCAACCTTCGCCGATTCCTCCAATTCCACCGGCAGCTGCTCGAAGAAGCCTTTGACCACAACCAGATTAAAAACACTTACCAAGCCTGGAACGATAAGGGCCCATACCGTATTGGTCAGCTCCAACGATCGTACCACGATATAAGTTGGAATCAAGCCGCCGCTGAACAGCATCGTAAAGACAACAAACATCAACAGCCCACTTCTTCCAGGCAGCGCCTTTTTGGACAAAACATACGCACCCAGTACGGTAAAAACAAGATTAAGCATAGTCCCGACAATCGTGCGAAACAGAGTGATCTGATAGGCGCCCCAAATCCCTGAACCCCCATTGAAAACCGACTTATAGGCGTTAAAGGTTATTTGCTCCGGGATAAGCACGATGCCTCTTCGGATAACCTCGGATTCCGGTGTGATAGAAATAATAATGACATAGAGGAATGGAAACAAGGTTAGAACCGCAATCAGAGAAAGAACGATATAGATAGTTGAACGGCCTACATGTTGGCCGAATGAAAGCTTGTTCATGGTGCTCCCTCCTGAAAGTTTTCGTTAGAAAATAAGCTTAGCAAGCATCGCCTACCATATTTGTCCGTCGAATTTTTTGGCGAGTTTGTTAGCAGACAACACCAACACGAAAGCTATGACTGATTTGAATACCCCAACAGCTGTAGCCAAGCTGATCTGCATTTGCTCAATCCCTTGACGGTATACCCAAGTATCGATAATGTCTGATTTGTCAGCATTAAAAGTGTTGGACATCATGAAAATCTGATCAAACCCTGCGTCCAAAATGCTGCTGAGCCGGATGATAAGCAAAATGATGATGACATTACGAATCCCCGGCAGCGTCACATGCCACAGCTGCCTCCACTTCGAGGCACCGTCCATTCGGGCCGCTTCGTACAGACTAGGATCGATTCCCGCCAATGCGGCGAGATAGAGGATAGCTCCCCAGCCGACCTCCTTCCAAATATCGGAGCCAATAATAAGCGGACGTATCCATCCGGGCTCGGTCAAAAAGGAAATCGGTTGAAAGCCGTACTGCTTCATTAGCAAATTAACGAAGCCTTCCCCCGGCGACAACAGGGCAACCATCAAGCCGTAAGCGATAACCCATGATATAAAATGGGGCAAATACGTTACCGTTTGAACGCTTTTTTTGAACCAGCCGACCGTAACCTCATTGATTAGCAGAGCCAAAATGATAGGCGCCGAAAATCCAAACAGCAGCTTGCCAAGGGAAATGGTGATCGTCGTGTTCATGATGTCCCAGAAATAAACACCATTAATGAAGTTCTTGAAATTATTAAAACCTACCCATGGACTATCCCAGAAGCCTAACCCAATGTTGTAATTTTTAAATGCAATGACAATGCCAAGCATCGGAATGTATTTAAATACGACAAAGTAAATTAGTTCGGGAAGCAGCAAAAGATACAAAATTTTAAAACGCATCACGCGTCTCCAGCTGTTGTACAGCTTGGTACGCAAGGAGGGTTTAGGGACGCCTGCTGCTGTTGCGATTGAGTTCATCATCATCACCTGTGCATTCTAATTTTTCTTGATGTAATCATCATAAACGAGAAGCGCAAGACCAGCCTTCAATATTTTATTGAATTACTCCAATATTTTGTGTTCTGGGAAGGTGACTAACCGCCTTATGGGCCTTATGATAGACTGAAAAAAATGAACTTTTTATGCTCATGGAGCCAATATAGGTTGAACATGTCATTCAGAAAGGAGAAACAGTCGACTATGACAGAAGATGAGCTGCATGAATGGATCGGAAAAGTGAACCAGGGCAATAAAGAAGCGTTTCGAGTGCTTTACGAACAAAGCAAGGAGCATGTGTACCATACGGTTTCATTTCTGGTCAGCAATAAAAATGATGTGTGCGATGTGGTAAGCGAAGTATATGTACAATTGTTCAAAGCGCTGCCCGGCTACAATTTTCAAAAGCCTTACCGCTCATGGTTAAATGGTTTGATCATCCGACAAACGCGGAGCTGGAACCGGAAGCTCTGGAGACGATTCAGAATAATCAACCGCAGTAAGCTTCTGGAGCCGTTAGAACCTGCCCCGGAGGATATGGAACAAATTCATTTAAGAAATGAACAAGGCAACGAGCTTGCCGAGCTGGTCCAAAAGCTTTCCTACAAACACAGTGAAGTGATCGTATTAAGGTATTTTCAGGATTGCTCCTTTGAAGAAATATCTGAGCTTCTCGGCATTCCGCTCAATACCGCCAAATCGAGACACCGTGTTGCTTTGGAAAAGCTGCGTAAACAAGCCAAAAATGTGATGAAAGAAAATGAGGAGGCGCTGCTCTATGTCCATCGAAAATCAACTTAAGCTAGATTTGAACCGGGCTGCCGGAAAACGGAAATACCCCAGTGAACTTGATAATCGGGTTTACCGCTTGTTTGATGAGCATTGGGAGAAAAAGGGGCCCTCTTTCATTAACACATGGCGAAAAAAATACGGCAGTATCGCTGTATTGGCTGCAAGTCTGCTGTTGTTCTCAGGGGTTGCTTATGCTTCAACCTACCTCTACAATCTGCATGCAAATAACATAAGCATAGAAGTATCCGCGGAGCCAAATTTGCAATTCTCACAAGCTCAATTGAATGAAATCCGAGCTTCCATTCAGGAAGTCAGACAGCAGCTGTCTGCGGGCGAGTCCGCATTCGTCTATATTAACCAGCTGGATCGAGTAAAGCTTCCTGGGGCGCCGACGGGTATGGGCTTGACCAAGGTGAATCAGCCGCAGGCATATACGGATATCAAGCAGTGGAAGGAACTAGTGCAGGTGAATTTCGCAGGCATTAAAACTCCGGAGGAGCTGCCGAAGGGCTTTACATTCAGCAGAGGAGAGCTGGAGAGTCCGATAGGCATGTTGGATGCTGCGAGCATGGCGAAGTATTACAAGCCGTTACAGCAACAAGCAGCTGCAGCCAAGCAAAACATGGCATGGCAAAAGGCCTCAGCTCAGGATAAGGAGGCTCCAAGTGATTTTATCTCGGAATCGCCACGTCTGGTTTACATAAACAGCAGCCGTGACCAAATCGAGATCAGTTATTCGGTTGTGCCCTCATCAGATAAAAATACGGATATGAAGATCAAGACCAGCACATCATCTACTGCAGATCATGTCAAAGTTGCCGGAGTCGATGCTTACTATACCGTAAACAGCAACAGCTTTTTGAGTGAAACCGGTATAGTTAAGGATATTAATTGGTTAGAGCAGCAAAACGGGCGCACCTTACTCTATCACGTTACCTCGCCATCCATAAATGTCAGCAAAGAGGATCTGCTGTTCGTTGCAAATCATATGAGATAGGACTGCCACTTCCGAAAGTGATCAGGCTTACTCGTCGTTGCGCCGCTTCCTTACTTCCCTATGATGTTATTGATAGCAATGCAGGTGTTCCATGTACAGTGAGCTTCGTTATACTTTTTGAGGAGAGATCACCTGCACATAAACAACACGCTATTAACTTCATCCACGGAAGTGAAGGACAATGCGGAAGTAATTGTTCCTTTATTGCCTGAAAAGTCCAAAAATCAGAGTGATAAGGGAACAGTCAGTTCCGTTATTGCTCTGTTTTGTGCCTAGATGCTCCAATTCGGCCAACATAACGGAATTCCCACTTCCGCTATCGCCCCAGATTGGAGGCGGCAGATGGAATAGCGGAACTTTCAGTTCCGCACAAAATCCTCCAGGGCTCATAGCCGCTATTCATATAAAAATCCCCTTGATCATGGGGTGCATTAAAGAACTTAAGCTCTAATGCAGCTCTAATGTAGTTCTAATGTAGCTCTAATGCAGCTCTAATCTAAGCAAGGCAGGCAGATTACTCGCTCATTTTTCATGTCTTGCGAGATAATAGGGTACCCTCCGCATTTATACTAGAAAGAGTATTTTACTTTAGTGCTGTAGGGCACTTAAACTTTCTTATAATTAAAAAAGACCGCCAAGTAGCTTGGCGGTCTACATGTGAATCAGTTAATAAAATGTAACGCTTGCAGCATACGCTTCAGGATTGTGGCAGCTTGTGCACGCGTTGCAGGCTCATTCGGAGCGAATGCGTTGTCCGACACTCCTTGAATGAGGCCGGCTGCCAGCGCTTGCGAGACGGCTGCTCTCGACCAGCTGCCGATATCCGAACGGTCATCAAACCGATTCAATACCGTGCTGTCGGCCTGGATTTCCTTGTCGCCGACCTTCATCGCACGAATCATCATCGCCACCATTTGCTCGCGAGTAATGTTCGCGCCTGGCCTGAAGGTACCGTCTTCATAACCGTTGATCAATCCCACCTTATTCGCTGTGCCGATAGCTCCGGCGAACCAGTCGCCCGGTTGTACGTCACGGAATCCATCTGCCTTCACTTCAATCAATCCAAGAGAACGAACCAGCATGGCCGCAAACTCAGCCCGTGTAATGTTGATCTCCGGCGTAAACTGCTGGTCGGTTGTACCGTTTATGATCCATTTGTTCGCCAGAAGCTCGATATCCGCTTTTGCCCAATGCCCTTGCAAATCGGCAAACGACTTTTCGGATTGGATGACCGTGTAGATACTGTTGTGCGGCGAATGAATCGTAATCACGGTTGAACCGTTCTTCGTTGTTATAGTGGCTGGTACGAAGTGCGGTTGATTGCTCGAATCCATCCATACTGCCGTTACCTTGCTCGAGTCTACCGTTGTCCCCAAGCTAAGGGTTCGATTGACATATACACCGCCGAAGTCACTAATTTCTTTACCGCTGACCCTGATCGTAAATTCGATCGGGTTTGATATCACTTGCTTCGCGTTCAGGTTTTTCACCGCTGCATCTATCTCGGCTCCGGCTTTACCTGATACTTCAGAAATTGTAACACTTACTGTCGAGTCCTTGGGAATGTTTTTAAACACGCTCACAGGCAACTCATACGTTGTACCATTCGTTTGAATTTGAATAACCGTGCTGCTTAGCTTGCTGATCGCGTTCAGGAGTGAATTGCTTGGCAGTTCAACGTTAACCGCGAAGTCGCTTCCCTTTGCTTCGATCCTAACAATCGGATTCAATAAAGCTTTATCCAGCTTATCAGCGTCCACGATCACCTTCGTTACCGTCTTTCCATCCGCTGTTGTTTCTTTGGTTACTTTTGCATCTTTTTCAAGATCGATGGTACCCGTGTTGCCGGAAGAATCGGGTACTGGTGCCGTAGCATTTCCAGAACCTGTTGAGGGTGCCGCCGTGCTGCCAGATCTCGATCCCGAGCTGGTAGAATTCGTTCTAAAATTAACCATCGGTCCGTAAACACTCCGTGTTCCATCGGAGTCAATCGCTTGGATTATATAAGTATAATTGCTGTTTGGTGTCAAACCTGTCAACTCATACATTTGAACATTTCCAAGCGACACAATTTCCGTATAAGTGCTGTCAGTTACGCTATAAATCTTATAGCCGGACAACCCCCTGCCAGCTTCTGCTGCGGTCCAAATCAGAGTGGCTGTTCTTGGTGTCACACCAGAAACGGTTAAACTAGAACTACTTGGCCATGTAGGCTGTGTGACTGTAATCGTTGCTATAGCCTTAATGGAAGTTCCCGCAACAGCTCCTTGAACCGTAAAGCTTCCTGCCGATGCATATTGGGATGCGACAATACGATCCCAGGTTACAGCAAGCTGTCGGGTCGTGTCATTGCTGTAAACTGCGGTTACAACCGTTGGCAAGACAGGCGCTGCTCCTGCTTTTGTTGTGATGTTTATCGGCTGAATACTTACAATTACAGGAACAGGGATATCCACGGCCATAACTGTAATGTTTGCCAATGCCTTATAAGTTGTGCTCGTAACGGTCCCTTGGACTGTAAAGCTGCCGGCTGATGCATATTGGGATGCAGCGATATTGTCCCAGACTACACCAAGCTGTTGGGTCGTGTTATTGCTATAAACTGCGGTTACAACCGTCGGCATAACAGGTGCTATTCCTGCCTTTGTTGTGATGTTTTCCGGAGTAATCCCTATAATTACTGGGAGTACTTGCGGGTCTCCCGGTAAGGCCGGAGCCGAAATCATAAACTTACGGGAATACGGGTCTGTTCCTTTAGACCTTACAGTGATTTGGGTCAGGTCCGTTATGTTGACCGGTAGCGTATAGCTCGTTGTACCTTTCGGTAAATCGGCTAGTACCGTTGTGCCATTATAAACCGTGTAGCCTTCGCTTAAATCATTGGAATCCCATTTCAGATTTTTAGCTGAGACGCCGACTTCAACTCTAAGATTCTGTGGAGGGCGCGGCGCATTAAACACTTGAACTTGAGTAAGGCGTGGAGGCCCTGTCAGATCCGTGCCCGTATTGCCACCGGATGCGTTCTCCACCGTTACCTTAATATATCTGGAATGATAGGTGTTACCAAGGTCTAGAGGGTACGAACCATCTTCTGTATCCGTACCACCACTAGTGTTGCCGGTAGCGTACGTATAACCTTGGGCTGTCCGTTTATCCACTTGTTTAAATATCATAGCATCAAAATCTGCAGCCGCTGTATGGTTTGCGAAATCATTCGATACATAAACGGTCGCACCTTTTAATCTGTTGGATTTTGCAAATAGTCTCATTTGACTAAAATCCATCGCCTGACCAAGGTCTATGACGAAACTGCCTTTTCTATCTCCATCGGTACCGAGCCATGAATAATTTCCAATTTGATTCAGACTGGTGACGTTGGTTACAGCCCATTTGGTCGGGTCTTGCAGGACACCGTTAGTCAGTTTGTTGGCATTACCGTATTCATTCGTATTTGCAGATTGCATCTGGATCAGGTTAGCGCCTACTGTCGGGCCTACGTTATACGCTTTTTTATTAAGCGCAAGGTTTACAGAGGATATACCCGACGCCGCCTTGCTTATGGTGATGTCGGCAAGCTGAAGCTCAGCGTCATATGCAGAGTTGGTGCCGTTAGCGGAGCTGCGGTAAATGCCCCACTTGGGACGCTCATATTGATCAAAAGTAGCTGGATACTCCGTCTCAAAGCTGCCGGTTCTTTCCGGTCTTCTCCATAAGTCTTTGACACCGTCGCCTGCACCTTGATTGGCAAACGCTTGATAAACATCCGGGCTGTCAAAGGTGTATACCTTACCGGTGACCGTATCTGTTATTTTCACGGTGAGCCAGCCGCTATCGGAAATAAGGGCGTTAAGCTCAACCTTGATCCAGTGGCCGTCGATTTCTTTTAGCGGAATTTTCAAAAGGGTCTTATCGCCGTCATATCGGTTATGATTCACTACAAGATCCCTGCTGGTCGTTCCGGAAATCGACATAGCGACGATATAGGCGCCGTTCTCACCTCCGGTGTTTCCGCCCGGCAATGTATCAGCCGCTTGGGCATTCACGGCCTTCAACTGGAAGAGATGCCTGAAATTCGGCTGATTCCACTGATTGCCGTCCGGAATATTCCAGAGCCAATTATAGGAAACCAAGTCGCCTTCATAGGCTACAAAATCACCGGTTGAATCTTCGCTTGGGCGAATTTCAACCCTTTGCCTATCCGTGGTAGCTGCGCCGTCAACAACATAGCCTAAATTCCAGTCAAACACACCTTTGTGACCATACTCTCCATCACGAGTTTTATCCAGGAATTCATTGTTCAAGCCTCTGCCGTATTCAAAGATTTTGAACACATTTTTCTTCAATGTGTTGTCCCAAATGCTCTGGATATGGTCATCAGCCGCAGTAGCCCGAGGCTGATCCCCGTAAAAGGCGTGGTAAGCGTCTCTTATCCTCTTGGTCACGCCTTCCACCGATTCGTCGGTTCCCATTGCGCCTCCCAAAATGTTGTATGGAGATACGCCTTCAATCGCATTCATCTTGATTGTTTTGGTATTCCCTCCGTAACCGCGCGCTGTTACATCCAATGCGAATATGGATGGGTCGCCGTTGTTAAAATGAAACGTAAATTCATTGGTGCCAAGCGGCAGTTTGGCCAAGTATGAGGGTGCCAGAGTAACGGTATTGCCGGATAACGAGTAATCCGTACCCAACCGAAGCGTAGTGCCACCTTTGATTATGCTCGTAAGCGTCTGCCCGCCAGCAAGGTTTATTTGGGTAGATATAGGCGAGGCCTGATCCCACGTACTGTAGGTTCCCTTAGCCGGTACCAGTGCAGTTGCGTTAGTTACCGAATCCTTGCCGTAAATAGCCAAGCCGGATATACCCATCATTGATTTATTATCATCCGTGCGCTTATCGCGAGGGCCAACCAGTACCGTGTTTACCATCACATACCGGGCTGTAAACGGGTACAAGAATGTCTTGGTATCATAGCCCCATTTTTGTCCGTTATAGGTTACATAAGACCACAAGCCTTCCGTTTCCGTACCGCCGGCGAGCGTCCAGCCATTGGCTTTCCAATCGTAATTGTCCGCCTTAACAGGGCCGGAAGCCACAGGTGCACTTGCCCAGGATTTGGGGTCATTGGAGTAATACACCTCAAATCTTGTTGCATTGCTTTGAATATTAGAGATGATGTTGGGGATTTCAAGGTAAAGCTTATCTATCGTTTTGGGAGTGCCTAAATCAAGGGTTAATGCCAAGGAGGATGGCGAGTAGTTGCTCATATACACATCCGAGCTTGAATTACGCCAATAACCGCTGCCGCCTGATTTCAAAGCATCTACCCCCGGATGATCGGAAGCTTCTGAACTCACTTTGAGATTCACGCCTGCTTGCGGTGTAAAACGAGACGGTGCCAACAGGCTGACAGAGCCTGAAGGTATACCTGGTGCATCCGATACTGTAACCGTGCAAGTTTGGCTCAAACTCCCATAGCTTGCGGTAATCACGGCCGTACCCGCGCTTTTACCCGTCACTACACCGTTCGTATCTACAGCAGCCACTAAGGGATTGTCCGAAGCCCATGTTATCTTCTTTTCCGGCGTTTCCCCAGGCAATGCTTGGGCTTGAAGAGACTCTGTTTGGCCTACCCCAAGACTAAAGCTATTTTTGTTAAGGGTTAATGAACCGAGAGACTCTCCAAAAACTCTGAATACATTGCTTCGTATTCCAACACCGCTGCCACTGGGTTTACTTTGATTAACATCGGAAACGAGCAGCACATATTGAGCCGCAATCGGTTTGTCCAAAGTTAGATCAACCTTTTCGTTATTAGCAAGAGGTGTCGTCTTCCCTGCTCCCGATATTGGAATCCATGAGGCTCCATGTACAGTCTGAAGCGGCTTTTCCGTTCCCTTGGTACTGGTAGAAAAGTTATTGCCCTCCACAAGCTCATCATAAGCGGCAGCATCATTGGTGTAGTACAACTGGTAATTATTCAAATAGCTGCTGTTATTGGTCCATTCAATTTGAATTTTGCTAACTTCTATTTTCTTTTCCAGCTGTACAGCCGCCCAATATTGATGATTGCCTGCATCCGGGGTTATCAGCGAGCTGTTTGCCTGCCAATAATTGGTTGTTTCATCATCAATAAAGTATTCTTTGGGGTTACTCGTTCCTGAAGAGACAACCTTAATTTTAGCCCCTGGAGTTACCGCCCAGTTTTTATAATCAGTAAGGGTAACCTCAATGTAGGGCTGAATATTTTGCGTATTCGTAATCCCTGTGCCGTTAAATTCACCATAAATCTTATTTATACCCGTGCTATTTGGCTGATAATTGGCCGGATTCCACGTTATGTTCACCTTCTCTGTCTTCCCTGTGCTCAAGGTGGCATCAAGCTGTGAAGGTAAACCTAAGCTGCTAAAAGCAGCGCCTTTGGAAGCCGTAATCCCAATCGGCCTTGCCCATGCCACAACATTCTTAGGTTGTACATTGGGATTCCAGCCATCAGGAAAAATGTAATGGTCTTCATCCCTTTTGATTAAGTGAACATCGGCCAGATACATGGTTGCGGCTTGGAATTCATTTGCATAGGCCGCATCTCCCTCACCATTATACAACCCCCTATAAAGCCCCCATTTGGAACGGTTTTGCTGACCTGATTCTACAGGCAGATCACCTCTTTCGTCCCTCCCTGTTGTTGGATTTTTCACTTCAGGGCGTCTGTATGTTTCGGCCGTCATGCCGCCTTCGAACATCACAGCATTTGTTTCGAGGTCAACCAGCTTACCATAAACATAACCTTTATCGGCTGTTAAAATCGTTACTTCCAAATCAAGCCAACGGTCAACTACCTTATCGAATGGAATCGTGAACAGTGGCTTTATTCTGTCCGCATAATTGCCGTCAGGATTGTTCCTGAATTCAAGCTGCCCCTTGCCTCCGCTTGAAACCAATGTAAGGGTAGTCACCGGTTGTCCAGCCGCGTTGCCTGCTACTTCTTTCAACTGAAAGATATGCCAAAATCGATGCGGTTCAATAAAATCTCCGGCATGCTTATCACCCACATCATGCTGAAACCTTAAGGTTTCCGATGGGAGCATAAACCTCCAGTGATGGGTCATAATGTCGCCGCCCACACTATTGGCAGCAATATTGGCTGCGCCCGTGTTGCTTTTAATCTCCAGCCTCTGCCGATCACTATTGACTGCGCCGCGATCACCATCATCCCTGCTTACACCATCCGGGGTAACAAAAGGCAAAAATTCGTGATAACGCAAAATATCGGAATTGAGTTTACTTGCGCCAGGTACATTGGCAATTCCATATTTCGTTAGAGCATTTAAATCATTTTTACCTATGGTCTGCAAATACATATTATCTCCAAGCCATGATTCATTCACAGTCGAAGCCACAGGATAATCCCCTGAGCGTTCATAGATGGATTCCGACCATGCTTTTCCACTGTATGAAGAGGGCGTGCCTGGACCTTCTATAGAACTTGTAGTACTGCCGTTGCCGATTTTAGAGGCGCCCATAACATCCCATGCGTTTTCTCCTGCATGAATATTTAGAGGTGAAAAATTGTCATTGGGTCCCATAGGGCCCGTTATAGGAGGCACCACATTATCAACACTAACTGTCACCGTATATTTTTTACTGTTGCTGCTATTATTCTTATCGGTCACTTGCAAATAATACAACGTAGTTCCGTTTGTTGAAAATTGGTCCATTTTGGCATCACCTTTGTTAATGCCGCTGGCAGCAAAGGAAATAGCCGTAGTTCCGTTGCTCCTATAAAGAGTCGCAGTAGCGCTTGGGTTTGTTGTTACATTCAACATCTGGTATAAGGTGCCATAGGGCAAAGATATATGAATGGTTGCAAGGCTAAGATCAACTACTGCGTTTACTGGCTTGTTCACCTTTATTTCCAAAATGCCCAAGCTGTCTCCCGGCGCTGCATGAACTGTAGATGATGGAAAAATGGATAGGTTAAAAAGTGAAAGTACAAGTGCAAATATAAGAACCAGGCTTACTATCTTCTTCAGAACTTGTTGCTTAAGCATCTTAAAGCCTCCTTTGAGCATCACTCATATTCAAGGAAAATTGTGTGTCAGCTTCCTAATGACGGGAGCTTCTTGCTTTCAAGTGCTTTTGGTATCGCTTCCAATACTTCTTCTTAGGATCCACTCCTCCCCAGCAATGATTTCATAATTGTAAAGTAAATTTTTACTTCCTTATATGGAAAAATTTATGTTGCAGGTTGTTTTATTTATCATTCGTTCAAATAGGCTGCTATCCGCTTAGAGCAATAACAAAAATAAGCTGTCAAGGGATATTCCTTGACAGCATGTATTTTTATGACTTGTATAGGAGGTTTACTTTAGCTCTCTTACAGGAAGACGCAGGATCGTCTTAAGGACCGCCGGGTCAACCTTACGCGGATCAGATAAATAGATTTCATGATGCAAGCCGCTTTGCACAAGTTTCTTCGTTTCCATAAACGCATGAATTTGGTTTATCGTCTCCAGTTCCGTAGAATAAGGACCTACATGCATCATCTGTACGGACATTCCCTCCTCCATAGCTTCAAAAGTAACATGTTGAAGCGTGTCCATCCCTTTATTTTTGGCTATTGCTTGCCTCCTTGCATCCTCAATTTGATCTGATTGAGCAAAATCCGGCAGCTGGATGAACAGCTTCCAATGCCATTCTTCCCTCGGGACTTCGAGCGCTTTTTGTTCGGATTCGACCCACCATAACCCCTCTAACTTGGGTACCGTAAAGTCGCACCCATCGGCTTTGCATATGGCTTTCACGCTGTAGGCCAGCTTGTATAATGCTTCCGTAGTACGTGCAAAGATTGGACTGTCCGGAGAACCTTTATCCGTTACGGCCAAATAGGTCAGCTTAGGCAAGGTTACTATCTGCGGATGATTAGGAGCTGTATAGTAGGTCTTATCTGTTTTCGCTAAATCTAACTTTGAATTCAATTGAATGGCTGCGGCTTTCATTCATTTACCTCCTGTTTAAGCTTTTATTTGCTTTGCTTAATAACCTTCTGACCGGAGTCTCGTTTCATTATTATAGATAAACAACCCTGACAGCTGTCTGTCAGGGTTGCTTGAATCTATTGCCGTTTATTCATCCTCTTTAAACAAAGGTTTGATGCTCAGCTGAAATTCGAACTCCGTCTCATCCAAACGATACGGCAGCAACAGCTCCGGGCCGCATGAATTGGAGCCGACTCCGCTCATTTTATAATCAAGATGGACGATTGTTTCCTTCCGCTTCACTAGCTTGTGAGCATGCGGAGCCGCTGTCAAATCTTCGGGTGTGTAGTGAGCAGCATTAAAGGAAAAAGCATCCGGCCCGGAGAACTTGAGGCCCATACCCTGCTCATTGGTAAGGATAGCCCATTCCGTTCCAATGCGGGACCCGTTTTCCTGCGGCATGATGTAATTCTCAAACATTTCATCAACCGTTAGCAAATATATGCTTTTTTTAACACTTTGCCGCTTATCTATGTAGCTTTCATGCGGTCCCAGACCGAAGTACTCCACCTCTTCCGTTCCCCGGGGCATCGTAAGCTGCAGTCCAAAACGAGGTAAAAACACCAGCTCTTCTCTTACCTTAACCTTCACCTGAAGAGAGATCTCCCCTGAAGCGTCTACCTGCCAAAGAGCTTGTCCGTGCAAAATCGGACGTTTGATATATCCGCCTAATGAGAAATCTACGGCAAATTCCACAATGCGATCCGATTGCTGTACAAGCTCAGCCCGGTATACATGGGTAACCGCTCGCTCATATCCTTCATCCATCCATTTATGCTTGACGTTACGGTCGTTATCCGTAGGGGCTCTCCAAATGCTGAAAGCAGCCGGCGCTTGAATCATATCCACGCCATGCTTGGAAATCTTAGTAAACGTTCCGTCGTACAAATCAAAGACATGCAGGAAGTCAAAGCCTTCCACAACCACCTTATGTCCTTCCTGCTCCACCAGGATAGCAGACAATACCGGGGATTCTTGCTCTGTGTTCTTGGCAACCGGCAGCTCAAATTGTTCAAATGTGATTTCGTGTCCAGCCTCGGCCCATGGAGTATCACGCTTTAGGTAGCATGACAAAGTAAGAAAATACCGGCTGGATGATGCTTTGGGCAGCTCATACGGAATCGCTATCGTTTGAGTGGTATGAGGAGCCAAGTCCGTACTGCCGATTTCACCTTGCTGATCGGTACGGCCGTCCTTCTCCACCTTCCAGCTTATAGAAACGTGAGATAAATCGGTAAAATCATACAGATTGGTCAGTTTAACCGAGCCTTTGGCCAAATCATCCGCTTCAAAACGAATGGGCGCCATAACTTTTTTGAGCTCCAACAGTCCTGTATGCGGCTTTCTGTCAGGTGAAACGAGCCCGTCAATGCAGAAATTGCCATCGTTCGGCTTATCCCCGAAATCACCGCCATACGCGAAGTAAGGCGTTCCTTCTTTCGTCTCAGTACGGATACCATGATCGCACCATTCCCATACACATCCACCCATCAGCTTCGGATATTTATAAATGACGTCCCAGTAATCCTTCAGATCCCCGGGGCCATTCCCCATAGCGTGGCTGTATTCGCACAAAAATAATGGCTTCGATGTACGGTCATCCAAAGCATAATTTTCAATGTATTCAACGGATGCATACATATGGCTGTCGACATCCAGACATTCCGTATTCGAATTGCCGTTGTACCTCAAGGCTGCTCCCTCATAATGGACAGGTCTTGAGGCATCTCTCGCTTTGGTCCATTCTGCCATAGCTATATGGTTGACATCATACCCCGACTCGTTCCCCATGGACCACATTATAATGGAAGCGTGATTTTTATCCCGCTCTACCATGCGTTTGGCACGATCGACAAAGCTTTCCCGCCATTCCGGATTTTTGCTCAACATATGGAAATCCCCTGCCCGTTGAACACCATGGCATTCCAGATCAGCTTCATCCACAACATAAAAGCCGTACACATTGCAAAGCTCCAAAAACCGCGGATCATTCGGGTAATGCGAGGTCCGGACTGTATTTACATTATGCCGCTTCATCAGCAGCAAATCCTTGATCATGTGGTTTATTGGAATCGTCTGCCCGAGTTCGGGATGAGAATCGTGACGATTGACTCCCTTTAACTTCACCGCTTTGCCGTTAATGGTAAATACACTGTTAATAATTTCAACCTTCCTGAAGCCAACGGAAAAATGCAGCACTTCCTTGCCGCTATATAGGTACAGATTGTATAAATAAGGCTGCTCGGCATTCCAAAGAACAGGATTGTCAATCTCCAGCCGCACTATGCCTTTACCGTCAATAAATGCCTGTCCCTCGCTTATTAGAGCACCTCTGTCATCCTTCAATTCAACCTTAACTTCCGTCCGGCCAGTTGTTTCTATCTCACAGTTAACTGCAGCTTTTCGGAAATCGGCCGATAACTCTTGCCTGTTAAATACATCTCTAATATGAGCATCCTCTCTAGCCAGCATATACACATCTCTAAAAATACCGGAAAATCTCCATAAATCCTGATCCTCCAAATAAGTGCCATCACACCATTTCAGCACCATTACCGCCATTCTGTTTTTACCCGTACGCAGATAAGGAGTTAGATTGAATTCAGCAGGCACACGGCTGCCTTGGCTATAGCCGGCAAAGCTTCCGTTGATCCATAAATAGAAGCAGGAGTTCACGCCTTCGAATACTACATAATTTTGCTTGCCTTCCCATTGGGCGGAAAGATTAAACTCCCTTACATACAATCCAGCCGGATTTTCGTTAGGAACAAAAGGAGGGTCGCACGGAATCGGATAATTTACATTCGTATAGTGAAGCTGATCATAACCGTTTACCTGCCAGCAGGAAGGTACAATCAAGTCGTCCCAAGCACTGACATCCGTTGTTTCTTCATAAAATTCGTCCGGCACCTGTTTTACGCTGGTATGGTATTGAAACTTCCAGCTTCCATTCAATGTTTGGTAATAAGGGGACCGCCCACGCTTCTTTGAGAAAGCGCTATCACAATCACGGTAAGGAATATAGTAGGAGCGGGGTTCTTCCCGATTTACCTGGAGAACATTTAGATTCTCCCAATGCTTATCGATCTTAATCACGTGCCACTCTCCAATCTTTATTATGGTATAAACATATTTATATTTTAAATGATCCCCATTTAGTTTTCTATCAGACAATATTCTTTAAAGTATAACAATATTCACATAGTGCTTTTTCAACGCACGCGAATCCTGGGCGTAGGTTGCGGCATTGCATGGCGGTCGGTCGAACCCCACGCACGCCCCAGTGGTACTTCTTGCTTGTAAAATAACCTTCAAGAAATGTTGGCCCTTTTATGTGCAAACTCATACGTGTGTGGGGAGGGGATCTGGTGTGGGGTATTGAACGCTCTTGAAATCGTGTTCCTTCAAAGCTACAGAGGTCGCGTGTCTTCATCCCCTTCAGCGCTGCAATCACTCGCTTAGACGGAAGTAGGGTGCGCTATTTCATTGTTTTCACGTTATTATTTAACTGAAACGGAACTAGGATCACTTATTTGTTTAAAATAGGACATTTCAGTTTATTAAAGCCGGAATAACGTATCGTAGTTCCGCAACTTCATGAAATGGGCTGAGTTTTCAAACAATAGAGCATTGACGTTCCGTTAGTCAGCAGCATTCATGTTAGACGGATCCGAAGACATAGCATAGGATGGATGAAAATGTTCATCATGTTCCCACACACAAGAGAGCCTTCCCTATAGTGTTTATAGAGGGTTGGCTACCCGTACCGGATCGAAGACCGTAGGCTCATCGAAATGTATTGGCTTCCATACGTTCGAGTCCATCCCCCTACCTTCCAAGAATTGAAATAAGGGATAAGCTTCGCTTACCTCCTCTGCAGGTGTTCCATGTGCAGCAAACGAGCATCCCCGTTTTCTCCCTTGCCACCGTTATTGCCATATTCGATTAAGGTTGAACATCTTGCGGCGGCCTAAGTGTTCAATATACGTTTGTACTTTTGGAGAAAGGGATGGATGTGGGATTACGGCCGCTGTTAGAATCGTGTTTTCTAAAATGTAGGCCTCGCAGCGTATGGAACACGATCTTCAGAGGTAAGTTGCATACCCGAGTAGTTACCAGAGGTGATGTTTAGAGCGGATGTTATTGCTCATCCCCCGCACCCTCTTCTGTTGTATTCTGTGCTTAGTGTTGCCACCTTACTTGCTAACCCGCCTTCAATCCTTAATCCGTTATTTCATAACCATGTTCTTCCCATTACCGACCACTATCCACGAACCCTGATTCGTTGTTTTAATGTAAAATGTTTACTATGCTATATGTTCCTTTACTATGCGAAGCTCTACGATTGTACATGAGGTGAGTTAACTTTTAAGGTGTGATCACGATTGTACTCGAGGTGAGTTAACTTTTGCGGTGTGATCACGATTGTGCATGAGGTGAGTTAACTTTTGCGATGTGATCACGATTGTGAATGAGGTGAGTTAACTTTTGCGGAGTGTTCACGATTGTACTTGAGGTGAGTTAACCTTTGAGGTGTGATCACGATTGTGCATGAGGTGAGTTAACTTTTGCGGAGTGATCACGATTGTACTTGAGGTGAGTTAACCTTTGAGGTGTGATCACGATTGTACTTGAGGTGAGTTAACCTTTGAGGTGTGATCACGATTGTACTTGAGGTGAGTTAACTTTTTGAAGTGTGATCTGGAGGTTTCGTTGCTTGTTCAAGGGCTTGCAAAATTGAGAAGGCTTCCTCGTTAGAGTGCCCGCACATATCTTCCGAAGGTCGCAAGCTGCTGCATATGGCAGGACGTTCTGGTTTCTGGAACAAGCCGCATCTATTATCGGTCGAAAGATGAATGCAGCTGACCCCTGCCGGTTTTCCTTCGGGCATTCCGGGAATCGGAGATGAAATCGAAATAACAATACAACATGCCGCGCAGCCTACCCTGCAATCCATAATGCCTACCTCCTTTTCCTGATAGTTTGATTATAGCATGTCAACAGGTGCAGCAGCCTTCTCATTTGGTTAAGCCCACAAGGCAAAAGCTAAGTGAGTAAGTCCCTTATAGAAAAGCTTCTGATCGAAGCCCTTTCGATGAAGATACATTCGTTTCTTAGCGGTGGCTTTTCTTACAAATCAAATCAGACTTGTTCAGCTCCGCTGAACACTTATAAAGCTGATATTATAAACAAAAGAACCTTCAACCCCACTATAAAAGTGGAAATTTGAAGGTTCTTTTTCAACCAAACGGACAAAGCAGAGGCTGTAATTACTAACAAGTGAATATGGGGCAGCCCCCTTTACTCCGCTGCGGCTTATTGATTATTTGTTAGTACTGTGCTGCTTACCGGGCAATTTATTACCTGGATTCTCTTTTTGATGCTTTTTGTTTTTCTCAGCCT
This sequence comes from Paenibacillus sp. GCM10027630, assembly GCF_042676305.1. Taxonomy (NCBI): domain Bacteria; kingdom Bacillati; phylum Bacillota; class Bacilli; order Caryophanales; family Paenibacillaceae; genus Paenibacillus; species Paenibacillus sp. GCM10027630. The sequence continues at coordinate 36,732 of NZ_JBHTGY010000008.1, forward strand.
TCTCCTGTGTATCGTGCACTTTCTCCACGAAATCATGTGTGCTGCTGTTATCCATCTATTGAACCCTCCCTGATTATTGAACATGATAAAATTAGCAAAGTTTAGGATCGAAGCCCAGATACATTTATGTTTAGCGGCAGATTTGCTTACAATATCAGAATGGTTAATCACATATTATAAGCAAAGGACTCCTCACGGAGTCCTTCTCGACGGTGAATTGATTTGGTACTACTGTCTTGAACCTCTTGGAATCTTAGGTCTAACCACAATTAAACACTATGCAGTATAAGGTACTACAATAACGTCTCTGCGGCACATCCCCTCGCTTCTATTTAGATTCTAACAACTTCCCTAGTATTGCTCGTTAGATCGCCCAACGGAACCACACCTCTCTTTTCACCGTCGAATATTATTATAACTATTTCGCTACCTTATTATTCAAGGATTTTCAAATCACTTGGATAGTCCACAACTGTCATCATATCCATAAACGGCACCTTGGTTGTTTCAACGTAACGCTGAACATGCACTTGCCAATAATACGTGAATCAATGTGAATCCATCCCGACAATCTAGCCTAAACAAACGAGGCTGCCTGTGGGCAGCCTTGTTTGTTTACTTATTCTCCTGCTGATGAGTGTTAATTACTGCGCATGAGCCGGGAAAACTGTTTTCCTTCATTTCGTCTAAATGCTCCCGCATTTCTTCATCCCCCTGCAGGTCAGCTACAAGCTTGACCTGCGGTTGATTGAACTCAACATGGCCTTTCAACTTACCGTTTGTCATTGAATATTCACTCCGTCTGCATATTTGTGCCGCTTTATTATTCCATAACATGGCGTGGAGTATTCCATACGTATCGGGGACAGCATATAAACCTTACAGCTGCTAAGCTTTAATCTCAGCATATTCCGTCACAAACTTGCGCAGCTCCAGCTCATCGATCTCCACACCCAGACCTGGGTCGTTCGGTACCCTAATAGCTCCCTGTTCCAGCTTGAACGACGCGCTGGAGTACTGCTCGGATGCCCTCAACGAATTAGGCTGATATTCGAAGATCAGGAAGTTGGAGATAGCGGCAGATACATGCACCGACGCAGCTACACCTACTGCCTGATGCACACTAAGATGCGGTGCAAAGGACAGATGATGAGCTTCCGCCAAATGGGCGATTCGCATCATTTCTGTAATACCGTTGCGGCCCAGATCCGGCTGTGCCACCTCAAGCGCTCCCTCCGTGATCCAATCCCTGAACGTATAAATAGTACGCAGCGGCTCCCCAACGGCGATAGCGGTATCAATAGCGTCCGCCAGCTTCCGGTGCCCTTTAATATCCTCGAAGGTCAGCGGTGTCTCAAAAAATAACAGGTCCAGCTCCCCCAGTGCACGACCAAGCGAAAAAGCTTCCGAATGGGTATATTTCCCATGACCATCCAACATTAAATCCAACTGGCTTGAATCATACTTTCGGCGAATGGCGGACAGCAGCTCCAAATCAGCAGTTTTTCCTTTGCCAAATGTATGAATTTTAATAGCATCGTAGCCATCCTCCATAATCCGGTCCACGCTTTCGAGCCGCTCCTCGGTCGTTCTCCCCGGCACGCTGGAGCAGTAGCTCCGCAGCTTGTCGCGGTATTGCCCTCCCAGCAGCATATAAACAGGCAGCCCGAATGCCTTGCCTTTGATATCCCAAAAGGCTACATCCAGCCCTGCCATCGCATCGACCAAATATCCGCCGGTGTAGCCTCGCTCGCGCAAGGTATCCAGCATTTTATCCCACAAATATTGGGTTGCCATCGGATTCTCTCCGAGAACCAATGGGGCCAGATGGCCTCTAATGACAGCCGCCGCCACTTCGGGGTTCGTTGGAGCAAGCAGCTCGCCCCAGCCCTCAATCCCCTCATCGGTAGAAACTTTGATGAAGATAGTCTCCACCTTATCCGAATAAATGCAGGAGCGGCGCCCTTCATTAATATAATAATCTTCGGTAATGTAACGCTTTGTATTGGGAGAAGCTACCTTGGGGGTTGGAATTTTGACGATAAACACTTCAACCTTCGTAATTTTCATGCGGAATGGACCTCCATCCATTGATTGATTGACAGCAACATCTATCTTTCCTTGAAGTTATTTATAATTCATATCCCCGTCTGGGCCTTATCCCTTTATCCCTTTTCATCTGTAGGATCAGGAAGCAACCTATAGCTTCCCGGCTTCCAGCCCGCCCGCAAGTCATCCCTTACGACCGCTGAAACGGATTGTGACGTCATCCCTCCATCCACCAGCAGGTCTTGCCCTGTAATAAAGGCTGCTTCATCCGAAGCCATAAACAACACGGCATTGGCAACATCCTTCGCCGTGCCGAAGCGGCCAAGCGGATAGCAATCCAATGATATATCGGAAGCGGCAGGCGAGGTACCCTTCTCCCTGAACGTCAGGCTTGGGGAGACGCTATTCACTCGGATGCCTATAGGCGCACACTCGACAGCAAGCTGCTTGGTCAAGGCGAGTACACCTCCTTTGGATGCACTGTACGCTGACAAGGCAGGCACCATTGTGTAAGCGTTGACAGAAGCAATATTGACGATACTCGCCGAACGCGATTGCTTCAACAAAGGGACCGCATATTTACACATGAGAAACACGGAAGTCAGATTAATGTCCAGGACACGATGCCAATGGTCGAAATCCAGCTGGTCTACAGCAGCTTTTCCTCCCGTCCATCCTACGTTATTAACGAGTATATCGAGCTTGGGCAGCGTAGATACCAGTGCTCTAACCTGCTCTTCACTGCATACATCCATCTGTTTGAATTCGACACTCCCGCCCTGCTGCCTAATCTTCCGCGCTGTCTCCACTCCCTCGGTCTGATCCATGTCGGCAAAAATAAGATGAGCGCCCTCCTCAGCAAAACGAGCTACAATGCCTTTGCCGATTCCTTTGGCTCCTCCGGTAATTAAAGCCGTCTTCCCTTCCAGTCTCATACAATCGCCTCGCTCCAGTGATAAGGGAGCCCCGACCGCCCCCTGAATAGCCTTTATAGCTGTAGTCGAGCTCAGTATATCTCAGAAAAATAAGGAGAAGCTTCAATATTTATTGCAGTTAGTACAATATTTTAGGTTCTTGCAGCCTACTCGGTGCTGTAAAGCTAACTTTTTGAACAGGCACTTCGAGAACCTCTGCTTCCTAATCCGTGTTAATTTTTAAACAATTTGATTTGAATATTTAATTCCGTTAAAAATCCCCCTTCCCTATAATACGTTTATTAACAAGGAATGGGGGAACAGGGATGACTGGAAACACTATCAATTCGAATATTCAATCTGTAATGAAACACAGGAAAAATAGCATAAATTGGATGCCTTACCTGTTTATCGCTCCATCGATCCTGCTTATCTTGTCTTTTTTGTTTTACCCGATGGCGAATGTATTTTATTACAGCTTGCAGCACTTTAATGCGAATAAACCGTACTATAACGGCTTCGCAGGGCTTGACAACTTCATTAAAATTTTTACAAACGACGAAATTTTTAAATTAAGCTTATGGATTTCTTTCAAATCGGTCATCTAGGAAGTCGTTTTACAGCTTGTGTTCGGACTTCTTATCGCCCTGGTGTTGAACCAGGCCTTTAGGTTCCGAGGGGTATTTCGAACGGCAGCTATCATACTTGGGCTATTTCCGGAGTTATCACAGCAACCATGTGGTCTCTACTATACAACGAGCATAACGGATTATTGAATGATATTCTTTTGCGATTGAACCTGCTGGATTCGCCTATCGCTTGGCTCGCTGATCCGGAGAGCGTATTTTTTTCCGTCGTATTATCCGAGCTATGGAGAGGCATTCCATTTTTTACGATTACTATGCTCGCCGCACTGCAAACGATTCCACAGGAATTATATGAATCTTGCACCGTAGATGGAGGAGGGCGAACCAAGTCGTTTGTTCATATCACGCTTCCTTATCTGAAAAATTCGATTATCCTTTCGACATTACTCAGAGCCGTTTGGGAGTTTAACAACGTAGACATGATTTTTGCCATGACCAATGGAGGGCCTGCGAATCACACAATGACGATGACGATGTATGTTGCGAATCAAGCCATTGTGGCACAAAACTTCGGATATGGTTCCGCGTTGACCGTCATCGGTTTCTTCATTTTAATGATTTTCGCCATAGGTTATTTGAAACTAAGCGGCTTTGGCAAGGAGGACAAATAAGATGCTTAGAAAGCTGGATCGCACTGCAACGCTGTACCTGCCCTTACTGCTCATTATGTTCTTTACATTATTGCCTTTTTACTGGACCGTTGTGACCTCTTTAAAGCTCGAAAGCGACATCAATAAAATCCCGGTACAGTTTTTGCCGAACCCGTTAACCTTCGAGAATTTCAAGATAGCATGGACCACAGTGGGATTTTCCGTATTTTTTAAAATTTTAAAACTCTATTTCCGCTTTTCACCATTTGATGTCCTCTCATTCTTTCAAAATGATATTGCTTTATAACCAACTTTTTATATCCAACCACCTCAGTATTAGATAGCCTCTCGGCATTCACCGAGACTGATAGGTAGGCTTGGAAAGAGATTTTCAAACGCCGCACCTCCGTTGAGCGCTCTAACAAACGAGAGAAGGTCGATTACAAGTTAGAAGCCAGTCGCCACCGTTCTACGAAAATGTGGTACATCCGCATTTACGGCATTATGATGTGCTAACACATGCATGCCTGGTATCTTCACCATAAAGATGAACAGAAGCAGAAGCAGGAGCAGTTCTTTTCTAGCGCTGCGTAGCTTTTGAAATTTTTAAGAAAGAGGTTCTATGGCTTGTTTGCTATACCTATTCTTGTAAATGGCTTTCACATCCAGATTTTCCTGCGTGTTTTACCTCTTTTGGGGTTATTTCAGTTCATAACGCCGCCCTAACTCCGAGAGGCTATTTAGGGTATATTAGGGCAGCCTTGTACTGTTACACTACTTTTTTAATGCTAATGCTCTTAGAATGACAGTTACTGCTTCCGCACGGGATGTATTCCCTTGTGGTTTAAGCGTACCATCCGGGTACCCGTCTAGTAGCCCTTTCGAAGTCGCTGTTGCAATCGCAGCTTTTGCCCAATCCGAAATCTCCGCGCGATCAATATAATTCGCACCTTCTGACGTAATATCAATTTTAGTGGCACGAACAATGATCTCTGCCACTTGTTCGCGGGTAATGTAATCGTCCGGGCCAAAGGTTGTATCACTATATCCCGAAACCAATCCTTGCGCCTCGGCTGTGGAGATAGCAGCTTTTGCCCAGTGATTGCCGGTGTCGGCAAATACATTGCCATTCCGCTCGTTCAGGTTGAAGGCTTTTACGACCAGCGTAACAAATTCCGCTCTCGTGATTTTATGATCCGGTTTAAAGGCGCCGTCCGGGTACCCTGCAATAACTCCGGCTTCGATCAGGTCTCGAATATACTTTTCTGCCCAATGCCCTTGGGTATCCGTCAGCTCTGCAGGAGGGATCGATGGCTGCGCCTCTTCCGGTTTCTTTACAGCAATAACGGCAAATGTAGCGAAATGATCGACAGAACCGGCTACTGTCCCGTTACTCTTATCCAACTGCTGGTTATCCAGTGGAATCCACTTTTGGGTATCTTCATTGAACCAATAGATACCGATCTGCGGATGATCCGCGTCTGCTCTATTGTTATCAAATGGCAGCTTGATCGTTACCGGCTTGCTGAATGCATCATCCGTTTCTTTTGTAATCTTGAACATATCGCTGACAAGCTTGGATGCCGGATCAAATGGTAAGCTGGACGTTACTTTGTCTACGGTTACCCTGATGTCGTTTTTGATGGCACCGGCAGGAACAATGATCGTAGCCCCATTAAGGGTGACCGTACCGCCATCGTTAGCCGAAATGGAACCCGTATTCGCTGCTGCTGCACTGCTTCCCCCACCGCCTCTATGTCTGTTTGTATTACTCGTTACCGTATACGTTACGAACTGGGTCAAGTGTTTGGTCCAAATGACCGAATCGTTGCCAACATTAAGTACGGCGTCTCCTCCAGCTGAAATTTCATTATTGGCGGCCGACTGACTATCCGTACTGATCGTGTTCGTAATCGGAATAATCACGCCTTGCGAAACATAACCTGCCAATTTACCGGCTTGTCCTGGAAACACAATTCTTACGGCTTTGTCGAAGGTTAACGACACATCTGGCGATCCTACTTTGATAACTGCGCTAACAGTACCATTGCTGATCGTAACGCTGCTATTGCTCTGAACTTGCGGCAGTTCAATGATGCCATCCCAGCTCGATGGTGCCGTTACTTGAGTATTAGCAGGAATCGACATGAGCACATTGCCAAGTGAAGTGTTCGCGTTTACGACTACAGACGGGAGTATAGCTTGTGCCATCGTTCCGTTTATGACTGGCGCCAATTGTATCGCAGCATTCGTTACTTCCTTCGGAACCGTAATGCTTACCGGGTCCGTGCCGTTCACTTCCCACGATGGTGATCGTGTTGCTGCCTACGTTAAGCGCAATCGGGCTGCTTGCTTGGCCGCTTGCTGTTGCGCCGCCGTTGATCGTCAGTGTCGCATTGCTATCGGCAACGCCAGCCGTTACGGTCAGGCTCGTTACATCGTTCGCTACGCTTACGTTATAGCTTGTCGTAGCCGGGGAGAAAGTCAAGCTGCCGCTCGACAGACTCATGCTTGCCAAATCCGTGTTGCTGACGTTCACGTATTGTGCCGTTACCGTCAGGTCCCCTTTTACCCTGTCGAAGGTCTTGTCCCAGCCTATGAAGGTGTAGCCTTCCCTCGTTGGGCTCCTAGGTGCCGTCACTCCCTCTCCGTCGTTTACAATCTGGGTGGCAAGTGTAGAACCGTCCCAGTCCTTGAAGGTTACTGTATGGATTGGCTGTGCCAGCTTCAGCACTGTAAGTTCGAATTCTTTTGTATCACTTTCTCTGTTGTTATATACAGCAGCTGTCATCGTTACTTTTGCGTCACCGTCTGAATAAGCAGGACGGGTTACTTTTCCGCTGCTGCTTATAACAGCCGTATTACTTGATTCCCATGTAATAGTAGAGCCGTATACCGCTCCTGTTACAGGGAGGATCAGGCTTTGTGTAACTGCAGCCGCACTGTCACCTGCCACAAAGCCGATTTCAAGGGCTGCCTTATCTGCTGCTACCTTCTCGGCATCCGTTACACCCGCTGGAGCTGTATAATCCTTGAGGAACCGGATCCAGTTCAGATCAAGGATGGAAGATGCACTCTCGGTATTAACAAACTTCAGGTAAACATCGTGTATACCGGTAATTGATTGAGATGGTGCCTGAATTGTATTCCAGGTATTCCAAGAGCCTGTACTTCCAAATTTCATTTCAACAGCTCGTTGATCCGCCATGGAGTCTATCCAAACTTCCAGGGTACCGCCCTGAAGTCCGCTAGCCAAACGGGCTTCAAAGCCATTTACGCCACCTGTTCCAAAATCTATATCAGAAAATTTTACCCAATCACCGTTTACAATATGGTTGAGCATGTATTTACCGCCTTCATCGCTGCATACTGCCACATCTACGCCTTGGCGTGTTGCAGCTGTTTCAGCTTCTATGGTACCGAAGGCATCCACTATTTTCGGAGCGTAATCAAATCTCATGTAATCAATATTATAGTTGCCTGGGTTTGTGGCACCCTCAACATTGATTTTAAAAGTATTCGCCCCTGCATCAAGCTTTACATCAGATATTATATAGTCGAACCAATCTCCGTTCTTGCTTGCGTCGCCCCAGGTAGGCGTAACCTTAAGGGCAAAATCAGTTACTTTTGAATTATTTAAGTACACAGCACCCTGACGCGGAGATGAATCATATTTGGGATCATTCTTTTTGCCGCTGTTGCCGCGCAATATCAGATTATAATTTCCAGCCTTCTGGATATCGACCGTAAATTGTACATTGTCACCTACGTTTTTGAACCCTTTTGCATAACCTGTGCCTGTATAGCCTTTCCACTCAGTGTCAATGGTTACAGCCTTCAATGTGGCTTGCTCCAATTCAAACTTATCCCCTGGATTAATAACAGGCCCGGCTGAGCCCTCTTCTCCAAGAGCCGGTTCCACAATTCCGTCAGAATCAAGAGATATATCGATCTGCTCTCCAGTATCAGCAGTCTTTGCATAGACCACACTGCTCACCGAGTCAAGCCAGTAGGCTTCACCCACTGCCTTAAAGTTCTCGTAGGAATCTACCGCCTGTATTGGTACTCCGTTTACGGTAACCCCCCTGACAGTATTGATATGGTTGAACTTGAGGTTGTATGAGCGTTCAACAGGCTTGAATGCTGACGAGTTTGGAGTTACTCTTTTGTTTATTCTGAATGTAATATTCTTTTCGTCCTGGTGACTGTCGAATTTTGTTGTGCTATAAGCATTTTCAGTAATATATTTTCTGGAACGTCCGTCATCCTCATATAATCTAAATGAAGTATCTCCCTTTGGATAGATATCCAATGTTAAAGGATTCAAAGGCTTCTCATCCGCGTAGTTAACGTCAGGCCCCATAGGTATGATGGCACCTGATTTTACAAATACCGGTATATCCGTAAGCTTTGCATTTACATAAACGTTTCTTCCGCTTCCTCCGCCTTCATACCGCTTCCCGGTATAGTAGTTGTACCAGGTCGTATTGGCCGGAAGCCAGAGTTTTACCATGGTATCGCTTTCAGAAAGAACCGGAGCTACAAGGAACCAATCACCGTAGTAGTATTGCCTGTTTAGTTCCCAAGTCTTTGAATTGTTTTGGTTTCCGTCTTCTAAGAACATGGGTCTCATCATAGGTACACCCTGGCTATAACCCTGCCATGCCAATGAATAGGTGTAGGGATATAATGCATAACGTATCTTGAGGTTCTTTTTAAGAGTATCCTGTGCTGTCTTACTGAACGTCCAAGGTTCACGCCCATCATGTCCATGAGTACGCATTATTCCGTTCCAAGCACCGAATTCAGCCACCCATCTTGTGTAAAGATTGTCATTAGGTCTTTTCATGAAGCCTCCAAGGTCATGTGATGTAGTCCAGTAACCCACAAGACCTGATTCAAGGCCAAAGCCTATCTGGTATCCCATTTCTTCCGTTGTGTTCTGGATATCTCCTGACCATGCGGTGGCAAAGTGCTGCCCAGCATAGCTTCCTCTTGTGATGAACATGGGTCGGGACTGGTCCGTGTAATCTTTCCAGGCCTCATAGACACTCTTGGTTGAAAGTGTTGGCATCCAGTTGTAATGGGTGCTGCCCTCAGCCATATCAAATTCATCAGGCCAGAACCAATTACCATATCCAGGTTTTATAACATTGTCCATATGGGCTTTAACCCACTTTTCTCTGACCGTAGGATTCAGAAAGCGACCACCTAGTGTAGCTGGATCACTGTCGTTGACCTTTGCCTCCGGCGTTCCTTTATTATTGTGAAGTCCTACCTCAAATCCCATTGCATTCGCCTTTGCAAACATTGTAGCTAGATCCGGAAAACGTGTGGGATCCCACTTGTGTGGGCTCCATTTATCTCCACGCCAGCCGTAGTCAAATACATAGACATCAGTAGGATAAGATCCTTGTCCGTCATATTTTCCAACACCCCTCAGATGATCCAGCCAATCTAAAAATTCTGCCTGCGTTGCATTGTCGTTACCATACTTTGAGAGCATGAAGCCGTGGGCCCATTTGCCGTAGAGCTCCATACGGCCTGTGAGCTCCGCATACTGGTTGAGAATGGTTTTAAAATCAGGTCCATACATAAAGTAATAATCCAAATAATCCTTTGTTTCAAAACCTCCGCCTCTTTTAAAGAATTTTGTATTCTGATCTATTGTATTAAGGAATATTCCGTAGCCGACGGTACTCATATAGAAGGGCGCAATTAGCTGCCCATGGTCCATGTCAAAGTCCGTCACATCCAAGTCATATTTGTTGAGTTGCTCGCTGTGTCCTTTCTCAGCTGTTCCGAAGCCAAAAATCCCGCCACCTCCAGGCCCTTCAACTTTCTTTACCCCCCTGACACCGGTGCTTGCATCCCAATACATACCCTGATCATCGGCGTCCTTGCTAAGCAAGGTAATATTGTCCTTCTTATACATCTGTACTCTTACAGGAGACTTTTGAACCCTGATCACCATATCATCGGTTTCAATTTTTATGTATGTCCCCTCGTCGCTTACAGTTTTTGCAACATTAGCCCAGTCATTCTTCTGAACCATATAATAGGTTTCATCCGACTGGCGGTATGTACCGTCAACAGAAAGCTGAACTCTAGCCATTCTTGATGTACAGAGTTCTACCTTAACTTCCTGACCTCCAGAGGTAAATGTAAGAATGTTGCCTTCGACCTTATGCGAGGTACTATCAGAGATGTTCACAGTTTGCGCATATGCAACAGGTCCTTTTCCGATTATTGGAGCTGAAGTAATTACTAAAGAGAGTACAAGTATTACACTTACTAATTTTTTTAAATTTATTAGCATCCGTCTTCCCCTCCGTGAAAAAATTCAATGCAAGCGTTATATCAGTTGTTTAATGATGTCGCTATTATCTATTGAGCCAACAATAATAGAATTCTGACTCAAGCCAGCAACGTCATTTTTGATTTCTGGCGTTTTTGTTGTGACTGCATGTATGTCTTTCTGTAAATCTCCCACAGCGCGTACGATTTGCTTATGGTCCGAGTTCGATACATATATATCCGCCACTGCGCCATTTTTAAACAATGGGAAGCCTGATCCATTCTCAATAGGCACATTTTCTTCAGCACGCACATCCACTAGGTTTACGGACGAAAAAATCATCGACAATACGATAACAATGCAACAAGTTTTTTCAAATTTCTATTTGTTGAAAAATTTCCGCTTTTCACCATTTGCATTTCCTTTCATTCTTTCAAAATGATATTGCTTTATAACTAACTTTTTATATCCAACCACCTCTAGTATGCTTGATTGAAGGTCAATGAATCGGTTACTGAATAGGCGGTTCCCGTGACCGCGTTTGGTCCGAATTTTCCCCAGCTATTAGGAATACTATAAAGTGCTTAGGCATTTTACAGATTGATAACAGGCGTAGTGAGGTTTGAATTATTCGTGCTCGAGAAAAGACTGAACCCCTGACAAATCGAAGTGACTGAAACTCACTCTTCGATCCGGAATGTCTCGTTGTCCCGTTCTTCCCCTTGATTCTCGATGTATTCCTTGATGATTCCTTCCGTCACTGTCCCTACCGTCCTGCAAAAGTACCCTGGTGCCCACAGGTGTTGCCCACAGTAGCGTTTCCTTAACTCTTACTTCCTGTAGCATTTTCAATGAGCGCCCTTTCAGGTACTGCATGATCTGGCTCGGCGCGATTGTCGGCGGGTATGAGATCAGTAGGTGCACATGTTCTTTTCCGATGTTCCCTCTCACGATTTTGATGTTTCTCGCTTCGCAACCTTGTCTTATCAGTTCTCTCAGTCGTTCCGCTATCCGTCCTTGCAGCACTTATATCGATACTTTGTTGTCCATACGATATGATACTCTAGATCGTATACGGTATGGCTTCCGTATTTGATGTAGCTCATTTTTCATCACCCTGTCACTATTCTAACAGAGGACACTAAAGTGTCTGCAAGTCCTGCAAGGATCCACTGCCTGAAAGCCAGTGGGTTTAGACCCGGAGCTTGTTAACTCAAACGATGAAGCAGGCCTGTCCCAATCTTCTACAAACTATCTCAATGTAGTGACATTAGCCAACGGATTCATTTTGGATGATTCAATATCTGCACCATTCCATATAAGTACTCTCACCTCATGGCCCTCTACATTGGCGGGAAGTTTAAAACCGGCATTGAGATATTCACTACTCCCTTTTGCAACAACTTTTGATATGAATGACAAATTAACCATTTGTTCGTTGCTGTTATACAAAGCGACAATCACCAGTACAGGCTGTTCAGCTGCATCATGATTCGTAATCTTCACTTTTGCAGCAAGTGTTTCGTTTGGCTGTAAAGAATCCATGTTGAAGGCGGTTTCTACTGCATATGGATCCGATTCACTTAAAATCGTATACTTAAATTCAGCAATATTACTGTCTTCCATTCCGTCTTTTACTGCAATTGCTTTAATCGTCTTGCTTTCCTTCACATCGATTTCGCCCGTGTATAAGGTACTCTCTGCTGTCGGATTGCTTCCATCTGTTGTAAAGTAAATGGACGCACCCTCTGTTGCACTTGTAAGCGCTACTTTTTGCGCGCTTGTATAAGTTCCCGGCGCCGGATTTGCCGCAGGCATCGCGATCTTATTTCTTGCTGCTGCGATATCAATAGAAGCACTTGTTATCGTATTCCCTTCTGCTCCGATAACGTCTCTCGCGGTTACAACGACGGAAAGCGCTTTGCCTCTGTCCGCTTCAGCGACGGTATAGCTTTGGGCTGTCGCCCCTGAAATTTTGCTGCCATTTCTATACCATTGATACTTGAAATCAGCTGCGTTGGCATCGTTGAGCCCCTTCACAAAAGTGACTTTCGCCATAAGCTGCTCGCCGATACTCGGTTCGCCTGCGATTGCCACGTTGGTAACGGTCAGAGGCTTGGGCGTTAATTGAATATAGTCCGTTGACACATACCAGCCTGTGCTTTGGGCGTTCTGGCCGGTTATCTGGAATCTGAACGTCTTGTTCCCGGCGGATGCAAAAGTTACATCCCCGACGTCCATCTCCTTGTAGATCCCCGGATCGGGATAGTATCCGTCAAGCTCAGGTCCGTATGGTTTCCCTTCGATATACAGCTTGAATATCGGTCTCCACGGATGAGCCTTTGTTCTGAATACAACATGATATGTTCCCGCAGCGGGCACATTCACGGTATATTCAACATACTGTCCTACCTCCGTCAGATCTGCCCTGACCCAAATGCCGCCGCTTGCCGCAGAATCAGAAACGTTCACCACGCTTGTTCCATTGGATGTTGCAGCTGTTAGCAGTTCCGCCTCGTACTTGACGGGCTCTCCCGGCACGATGATTCTCAAGGAGGATATTTTGTTGTCAGATTCCATGCCTAAGGAAACCTTGTCCTGATTAAACATCCAGCTGCCGCCTGTGAAGTCCCCATTCTCGTATGCCGCCACAAGACTGCCCTTGGCTACTTTCAATGAGGATATGCTTTTGTCGGTCATCCCTGCCGCTTGCAGTATTCCCGCAGTGTAAGCGCCTCCAGGCAATGTAACGCTTCCGCCCCCATAATTGATTTCCCCGTAGAATGAAGCTTTTGCTCCCGTTCCCGGAAACCCGAGACTTCTATACACGTTGTAGGCCAGAGCAAACGCGCCGGTGTCATTGGGATGCACCTTGTCGGGGAAGTATGCATCCAGATTCTTCGTTGCCACATAGTTGTCAATGATGGTCGCGTTAGTTTCAGACGCCGCTTGTTGCACTAAGGGGGTAATTTCATCTTTTAGAACCGTGCCATTAATATTAAACGTATTATTGCCAAAAACCTTCGGCGGCAACGCCACATAAACTGCAGGATGTGAAGCAAGGTTCTTATAGATCGTGATTAATTCCTTATAATTGGCTAAAAATTGGTCTTTTTTAGCCCAGTTCTGACTTTTTGCATCGTTCGTTCCCAGTTGGATGATAACGATATCGGGCAGAAAAGCTTTGCTGTCGGTGTACTGAGTCTGATTCCAGTAGGGCTTATCGCCGTTTTTCAGCAGCGTAGAGCCGCTGAGGCCATAATTGTTTACCAGATAATCCGTTCCCAGCAGCCTCTGCAATTGCGCCGGGTAACTATTGCCAGAAGACGCGCCCGAACCTGCGGTAATACTGTCGCCCACAGTTGCAATCTTGATCGGTCCGGAAACCAATGGAGCAGAGCCGTCGGCGGCATAAGCAACGGCGCTCCTTGCCGCCGGAACGAATGGCAGCATGCTCAGGAGCATTGCCACACATAGCAGCTTGAACAATCCTATTTTCCATCTGTATGCAACAAACATATGTGGCTTTCCCCTCTCAATTTCATTGCTAAAGCAACAAATTGTAACTGGCTCTTCGCTATACTTCATGGGACAAGTTGGTTGCTTCCATGAATAATAGAGCAACTTGACATGGAGCCTCTGCGGGCATGATTCTTTGCGAAAGCGCGAAACCACAAGGGTTCCGCTGTTTCGCGAGATGCCCACCTATCATGCCCGCCACTCCATGTAAAGTCGCTCTATGAAACCTTTCTGACCCATGCCGAGCAGCGAGGAAGCTTGTAACTGCTTGATCCGCTACGGCTCTAGCTTGATAGGCTGATGATGTTTGATAGAGGAATCATGTTTGAGTTTTTAATATCTGTTCCTTCCCAGACAAATACTTTCGTATTGAATCTGTCGACATTACCAGGCAGTTTGAATCCGGCAACAATCTGTTCGCTTTGTCCGGCTAATATTTTCTTTGATGAATAGGACAGGTTAACCATTTCATCATTCTGATTATAAAGCGCTACGATGACAAGTACATCCTTGTCGATATTGCCAGTATTGACTGCAGTTACATTGGCGTTAAGGCTTTTTAACGGTTCCAGCTTGCTAAGATTGAAAGAAGCATTTACCGTGAATTTTTTACCCTCGTCTACAGCTGTAATCGCTATTGCCGCACTCTGTTTAGCTCCGCCTGCCAGCCCTTTCGCATCTACAGTCGTGACTTCAAATTTGATGAACTTGCCCGCATGCGCTGAAGTGAGCTGCAACGTCTTATACGTCGCGTCGGCAACATCGCTGTACGTGCCATTCTCTGTATCCGCCATTAGCCACCTGTACGTTGACGTTCCTTCCGCGTCGCCATCGGCATCCATGAAAGTATAAAGCCCCGTTAACGTTTCTCCAACCTTTGCCACGCCGCTAATGGAAACATTCGATGCGACCGGCGGTGTGTTCGTTGGTGCAGGACCGATTCTATCCAGCACCAGTTCTGGTCTATTGTTCGTCGCTTCATTGCTTGCAAAAGTAACCTTGGATTTATCGATGGCTGTCGTTACTTCTAGCTTAAAGGAAACCTGCTTGGCGACCATTTGGCTGTTAATATAGTCGGTTACGTCGACTTCATACCATTTCGGAAGCTCACTGTTCGATACAGAGAATCTCCCGATTTCCGTAGCGTTAGCTGTTGGGATATTATCCAATGAGTTGATGTTATCATCCCACGAACCATACGGGATCCCGGACAGCTTTAACTCTCTGATCTGCAATGTATCGGCAGCCGTTGCATATAATCTGATCTTGGCTTGTTTAACCGTATTGCCCGCAAAATCATTGTAATCGAACTTCAATAATGCCACTCTAGTCGTATTTGTCCCTTCACTTGCGCCTTTAAGTTTAACATCAAGAATCTGGTCGTTCTTTTTGACCGTAGAGCTATTCCCCTGTACATACGTATCGACCGTCGGATGATAGACTTCGTGTAGATTTGCAGCTTCAATCGCTATTGCCGCGCTCTGTTTAGCTTCGCCTGCCAGCCCTTTCGCATCTACAGGCGTGACTTCAAATTTGATGAACTTGCCCGCATGCACTGAAGTGAGCTGCAACATCTTGTACGTCGCGCCGGTAATGGTGCTGTACGTGCCATTCTCTGTATCCGCCATTAGCCACTTGTAAGTTGACGTTCCTTCCGTGTCGCCATCGGGATCCGTGAAAGTATAAAGCCCCGTTAACGTTCCTCCAACCTTTGCCACGCCGCTATTGTATACATTTGTTGTGACTGGCGGTGTGTTCACAGCTTCAATCGCTATTGCCGCGCTCTGTTTAGCTTCGCCTGCCAGCCCTTTCGCATCTACAGGCGTGACTTCAAATTTGATGAACTTGCCCGCATGCACTGAAGTGAGCTGCAACGTCTTGTACGTCGCGCCGGTAATGGTGCTGTACGTGCCATTCTCTGTATCCGCCATTAGCCACTTGTAAGTTGACGTTCCTTCCGTGTCGCCATCGGGATCCGTGAAAGTATAAAGCCCCGTTAACGTTCCTCCAACCTTTGCCACGCCGCTATTGTATACATTTGTTGTGACTGGCGGTGTGTTCACAGCTTCAATCGCTATTGCCGCGCTCTGTTTAGCTTCGCCTGCCAGCCCTTTCGCATCTACAGGCGTGACTTCAAATTTGATGAACTTGCCCGCATGCGCTGAAGTGAGCTGCAACGTCTTGTACGTCGCGCCGGTAATGGTGCTGTACGTGCCATTCTCTGTATCTGCCATTAGCCACTTGTAAGTTGACGTTCCTTCCGTGTCGCCATCGGGATCCGTGAAAGTATAAAGCCCCGTTAACGTTCCTCCAACCTTTGCCACGCCGCTATTGTATACATTTGTTGTGACCGGCGGTGTGTTCACCGGCTCAGGGTCGGGACTATAAAGCACCAGCTCTGGTCTATTGCTCGTCGCTTCATTACTTGCAAAAGTAACCTTGGATTTATCGATGGCTGTCGTTACTTCTAGCTTAAAGGAAACCATCTTGGCGACCATTTGGCTGTTAATATAGTCGGTTACGTCGACTTCATACCATTTCGGAAGCTCACTGGTCGATACAGAGAATCTCCCGATTTCCGTAGCGTTAGCTGTTGGGATATTACCAAATGAGTTGATGTTATCATCCCACGAACCATACGGGATCCCGGACAGCTTTAACTCTCTGGTCTGCAATGTATCGGCAGTCGTTGCATACAATCTGATCTTGGCTTGTTTAACCGTATTGCCCGCAAAATCATTGTAATCGAACTTCAATAATGCCACTCTAGTCGTATTTGTCCCTTCATTTGCGCCTTTAAGTTTAACATCAAGAATCTGGTCGTTCTTTTTGACCGTAGAGCTATTCCCCTGTACATACGTATCGACCGTCGGATGATAGACTTCGTGTAGATTCACAGCTTCAATCGCTATTGCCGCGCTCTGTTTAGCTTCGCCTGCCAGCCCTTTCGCATCTACAGGCGTGACTTCAAATTTGATGAACTTGCCCGCATGCGCTGAAGTGAGCTGCAACGTCTTGTACGTCGCGCCGGTAATGGTGCTGTACGTGCCATTCTCTGTATCTGCCATTAGCCACTTGTAAGTTGACGTTCCTTCCGTGTCGCCATCGGGATCCGTGAAAGTATAAAGCCCCGTTAACGTTCCTCCAACCTTTGCCACGCCGCTATTGTATACATTTGTTGTGACCGGCGGTGTGTTCACCGGCTCAGGGTCGGGACTATAAAGCACCAGCTCTGGTCTATTGCTCGTCGCTTCATTACTTGCAAAAGTAACCTTGGATTTATCGATGGCTGTCGTTACTTCTAGCTTAAAGGAAACCATCTTGGCGACCATTTGGCTGTTAATATAGTCGGTTACGTCGACTTCATACCATTTCGGAAGCTCACTGGTCGATACAGAGAATCTCCCGATTTCCGTAGCGTTAGCTGTTGGGATATTACCAAATGAGTTGATGTTATCATCCCACGAACCATACGGGATCCCGGACAGCTTTAACTCTCTGGTCTGCAATGTATCGGCAGTCGTTGCATACAATCTGATCTTGGCTTGTTTAACCGTATTGCCCGCAAAATCATTGTAATCGAACTTCAATAATGCCACTCTAGTCGTATTTGTCCCTTCATTTGCGCCTTTAAGTTTAACATCAAGAATCTGGTCGTTCTTTTTGACCGTAGAGCTATTCCCCTGTACATACGTATCGACCGTCGGATGATAGACAGCAGGTTGAGCATCCGTGGCATACGCTGGAAAAGGAGCAATTTGCGACAGTCCAATAGACATGAGGACGATGATGGCGATGAGTAAATATTTTGACAGTAATTTCATATCGTTTTCTGGCCACCTTTCTATTTTAGTCTGCCAAATACTTAAACTTAACGAGTACCGGTGTGGCTAATCCATTTGTCCCCAACGCCGCCGTGAGCTCTCCTTGAATCTTGTTATTCGGCGTGAACGTAAATGTAAATTTCCCTTCTGTGCCGCTTACCGTCTGACCAATCCAATCCACGTTGCCTTGCGGATCTGTAATTTTTACCGTAACCGCTTTTCCGCTGCCGCTACCCACAAAGCCTTCAAGGGTAACCTTCTTGCTTGCGTCATTGACAGTGGTCGTTACATCGTAAATTACCCCTTCTTTGACCTGCTTTGTTACCGTCACCGTACAACTCGCCGTTTTGCTTCCATCGTCGGTCGTTACAGTGATGACTGCGGTTCCTTCTGCTTTTGCTGTGATTTTGCCGTACTCTACGATCGCTGCCGACTCATTGCTCGAGCTCCAGCGCACGTTCTTATTGTCCGCATTCGCTGGCGCTACCGTGGCCGTTAATGTTATAGTTTCCCCTACCTTCAACGAGGCCGCGGTTTGATTCAAGCTTACTCCGGTTACGTGTACGCTTGAGTCACCTCCTGAATTCGGATCCGTTGGGTTCTTTGGGTTCTTTGGGCTCGTTCGGCTCGTTGGGCTCGTTGGGCTCGTTGGGCTCGTTGGGCTCGTTGGGCTCGTCGGATCCGTTGGGTTCGTTGGATCCGTTGAATTCGTCGGATCCGTTATGACTGCAACAATCCCGTTTTCAATCTTCAAAACGCTTCCCTTTTTTTCTGCCTGCCCGTTTATCTTCACACCATCTGCAAAAATTTTAATGCTGTCTATGTTCGAATTGCCGGAAATGGTAATGGATGTATGTTCTCCGGTGATGACAACCTCCCCTGTTACCGTGATGTTGTCCAGAATAGCATTGTCCTCACCGGTTCCTGCCGTTACATACAAATTCCCTTTGATCTTTACATTTTTTAGCGTAACGCCTTTCTTATTGATAAGAGCGTTTCCCGGAACATCCAAAGCTGAATACGTTCCTGGACGCACGAACAGTTCCCCTGCCAGATTGTCAAACATCTTCACGCTTTCAGCACGAGTAATCTGCCTGTCAGGTTTGAATGATTGATCTTCATATCCCGATATATAACCGGCTTGCGCCAATCCGCCCACATACCCTCTGCTCCAGTCGGCAATATCCTTGGCATCCTTGAAGCTGTTCGCTTCATTTGCCTCCGGCACATTAAAAGCCATAGACAAAACTTTGGCGACTTCCTGACGTGTAATGGGGTCGTTGGGTCTTACGTTGTAATCCCCATCCCCTTGAACATATCCCGCTGCAACAGCTTTTGCGATATAGTCTGTATACCATGCGTCCGCCGAAACATCCTTAAAATTTGTCTGCACGGTTTCTGTTAATCCCATCGTTTCAGCAATTAACTTAAAAAATTCCGCACGAGTAATCGGAGCATCCGGTCTAAAGTTCCCGTCTGGATATCCGCTAACAATTCCTGAAGATTGCCACTTGGTAATTTCCTTGGACGCCCAATTGGTTTCATAGTCGGATGATTCGGCATATACAATGCTGCTCATCAAGAATAACAGCATTATGGGTAACATCATTAATGTTTTCTTTAACATAGACTCACCATCTTTTCCTGATAGTAGTTGCAATACTTGCAGCATGGGGACGGACTTTATCCGCCGATTGAGCGCAAACGATGAAGCAGCTCGTCCCCCAATCTTCTAGAAACTATCTCAATGTAGTGATGTTAGCCAATGGATTCATGCCGGATGATTCAAGATCTGCGCCCTTCCATACAAATACTCTCGCCTCATGACCCTCTACATTGGCAGGAAGCTTAAAGCCAGCATTGAGATATTCGCTGCTTCCATTTGCAACGACTTTGGATATGAATGACAAATTAACCATCTGCTCGTTGCTGTCATACAAAGCGACAATGACCAGTACAGGCTGTTCAGCTGCATCATGATTCGTAACCTTCACTTTTGCGGTAAGTGTTTCGCTTGGCTGTAAGGAAGCGATGTTGAAGGTGGTCTCTACTGCATATGCACCCGATTCGCTTAAAATCTTATACTTAAATTCAGCAACATTACTGTATGCCATTCCTTCTTTTACTGCAATGGCTTTAATCGTCTTGCTTTCCTTCACATCGATTTCGCCCGTGTATAAGGCGCTCCCTGTTGTCGGATTGCTTCCATCTATTGTGTAGTAGATGGAAGCGCCCGCAGTTGCGCTTGTAAGTGATACTTTTTGTGCGCTCGTATAAGTTCCCGGCACCGGGCTCGCTGCAGGCATCGCGAGCTTATTCTCGGCTTCTACGAGCACCGTAATGGGAGCCGTTACTGCCGTAGTGCCATCACTAATCTTTGTAACCTTAATCATAACCTTTACCTCTTCATCCTTCTTCTGAGGGGTTACAACTCCGTCGGTTGAAATAATTTCAGGGTGACTTGAGCTAGCAATTTCCAGTTTATATCCAGAATTATTCGGAAGATCTAGCGCATTGTTGTGGTACGTTAATGATGTAATGGCATGGGCGATTTCCTCTGCAGTTGCTGCTAAATACACCTTCATGTCATCGACATCGTAAATTCCGTCCACATACTTATCCAAACCGAACATATAAAAGTTGAGTTTATCGCCATCTTGTACTCTGAATTTAAAATCTTTAGCGACTAACTGATTGTTGAAATAACCACTGTATGTCTTGTTCGTCGTATTTACAACAAACTTTACATCATACCATTTATTGTCTTCGAAGGCAGCGACCATTTTTTTGTTCTGGTCGTCTTGCATCATCACTTGCTTCTTGGTTTTATCCGTATTTTGATCAAAAGCTGCTGCAATCGCATATGAACCTGGAGCTGTAGAAATGTAAGCAAAATTCGTAAATCCCGCACTCTTAGGCAGTCTTACTTTCATCTCAATTACAATTTCTTTGCCAGCCGCTCCCTCTTCCCCGAATGGCAATTGAAGCAATGCCTGAGTCCCGCTTGTGCTAGAAGAGGCAAAGCGTAAGAATCGTTTGCCATCCTCTTCGGCTACAAAAGCCTGTCCGCCGTTTGTTAAACTTTGCACATTAAATCCATAAGGCAATTTGCCTAATTCATTTCGATCAAAATTCTGATAGGCAATGTATTTAAATGGCCCATCAACTAGCTTTTGACTGTTTCTTAAATTACGCTCTGCATCTGATAGCTTTGCAATAGCATTATCAATGACAGTCATATCTCTAGTGCCACTATCTCTCAGATTTTTCAGTTCTTGTATAGAAGAAAGCACCAGGTCATATTCAGCTTTTCCATAACTACCAACATCTGTTCCAACAGGAACAGGTGCATCCTGCAATCTTTTTTCAACAGCATCAATCGCACTAGACATTTTCGTTAAAGCAATACTATCAGGGTTTTCTAGTGCTCTTTCTGAGACAACCCAACTTGCATCACTAGGAGGGTTCTCTGATGATGTCGTAAGATAAATTCTATCTACAACAATACCGTCTTCCCTCATCCAAACATTGAAAGTATGCTCTCCTGCTGTAGGGACAGTTATAGTGCCATACTTTTTCGACGGCCACACCCATTTTTCATCTATTCCATAGTTCCAGAATCCAGATGTATCAAAGCTCTGTGATTTATATACACCATCAATGCCTCCATAAATAGAATCAGCAGACTCGTCAATAAGTCTAGTTTTCATCCATACATTATAGGTACCTGGTGTGGAAAATTTTACCTTAAATTGCATTTCAGGACTTTTACTTACTAAGTCTGCTGCATTGGACCAAATTTCGCCTTTATCTGGCAGTCTCATTGCATAGCCTGTATCAGACTGCGTTATTCTCCATGAATTTCCGCTTTTTGCTATTACTTTTGCATACTCGCTATTTTCCATGGCTATTTCTGGTTCTATTGATACCTTTCCATTTTTCTCAAGAATGGCACCTTTTCCCCATGAAGCTGTTATATCTTTTTTGGTTTGTGCTACAGGAGCAGTACGAGGCAACATATCAAATCCAGAAGAAAACGTATTGTTATATGTACTGTGATAGCTTTCAGCAGGTCCATTGTCAGCATATAAAATACCGCGTTCATCTGTATAAATGACCATCTTATCAATCATGATATAATTATCAATCATCCAAAGTTTTACAGTATGCTTACCCACTGTTGGAATGTTAACATTTGTAACATGTTTTTCAATATGAGGGAAAAGATTTTTTACCCAATCTGTACCTTGGCCTTCGTCAACTGCATTACTGGATACAACTATTGGATCCCCATTATCAATTGAAACTGCAAATTTTATAGTTCCTTTCGAATCTAAAGTAGGTACTCTATAGATTTGCATCGGAAATTTTCCTGCACTTTCAAACTGTACATCATATTCCAAAGAAGGTGCGGATTCTTTTATTTTATCTTCTGGGACTCTTGTTAGGGATGGGTTATATGATCTCATAACATCTCCCTTTGTTCTTCCAAGATTGTAAATTTCCTGCCACCTTAAAGCTCCTGCATCATTTTTTCTGCTGTAATGCTCGGCTTCCATGGATATATACCCATCCGCTTCAGCATAGCCTTGCACATTATCTAAACCTATAGATGTTGCTCTTATTCTTACTGTTATGGTCTTTTCTATTGCTCCACTTTTTAAAGTTATTAAACTACTTTCACCCTTATGGCTGCTTAGATTGCTTATGTTTACCCAAATACGATCTTCATCCATAATTGTTCCGCTTGTTTTGGAAAGTTTAATCCATTCCTTGTCAGCAGAAGCAGTCCACTCAAAACTTCCTGCTCCCTTATTGAAAATATCTAAATATTTTCCACCTTGATTGAATTCCGAGAATTCTATAACTGAATTATCACTTACATTTTCTTCACCTTGCACTATTGCGCCCATTTCAGGATCTCCTAATTTTAATGCCGGTGATCCCGCTGGCCATTGAGGGATTATTGGTGGAGCATGAACCTCAGGGTCCATTATTTTATTCCATTTACCCCCAGCTAGCCCCTTGTTATAATATGTTATTTCATCTTTCTTTTTCTGATCTGCCTCTTGAGACAGCGCTAAATAATTATTTGCAGAAGAAAGCCTTCCTTGATCATATGCCATGTTACTTCTATCTGCGTAATAGTATGATTTATTTACATAATATACCCATCGAATTTTAGATAAGACTTGTTCATAAAAACCATCTCGCATATTTTCTGGCAAGCTATTATACACTGAATTTGCTCTATCAAAAATATTTTGATAGGCTACCATTCTCTTAGTTGCTTCATCACCATAATGCAATTGATCAAACGCATCAATTCTCATATGTTCGGGTCTTCTATTTCTAGTTAGTTGATAATACGTGTTGACAATGTCTGTTACTTCATCTGCATACTGAAGTCCATATTGTCTGCTAATCCACTCTTTTAAGAATTTATTTGGATTGTTCTCATATTTATGAACATCCCAACCATATCTAAGAAAAAACTCCATTTCGCCTTCCAAAGGCTTTAAATCACCAACATTTAATACCCAAGCTTTTTGAATCCCTGACTCATAGCTCTTCTGTAATTCTTCTGCCATTAAAGCCAATGGAGAACCACCTAGCCACAAATAGCTTTGATCTGCTGGTGCCCAATATGAAACGTGATAATATAAACCATGCCCACCACTTCTTTTTCTTTCAGCTTCATTAGGCAGCCTTCTCATGTATCCATGATTATCATCAACCCACATTATTGTTAAATCATCTGGAACCTCTAAACCTGCATCATATAGAGGCAATACTTCCTTATATGGAATAAGCAATTTGAAGGCCTTTTTATATCCCTCTTCCCCCAAAACTTCCTTCATCATTCCCTGTTGATCTTTTATAATTTTTCCAAGCAAATTAACCTTTCTTTCTAATTCAGTAGCACCAGGAAATGTGCCATTATTGATATTTGCAGTAGTAAATGGCTCATCGTGAGCACCTCTCATACCTAATGTCCACTGAGATTCATAGTTCTTGTTTCTCGTAAGGCTATCTTTCCAAAACTGTAGTACGGCCTCAGGGCTTACTGTATAGTCATATTTAACATCTGTTTTGTGAATAGCGTCATAATTTTTTTTCCAATCAGGCCATTCCATATTATTGTTTCTTAAAAACATTTCAGGGTGACTAGACCCCATTACAATTCCGTATTCATCAGCTAATCTTGCATTTTCAGGATTATTATTAAATCCATTAACATGCATAGCAGGCCATAAGTAATTTGCTTTTAGTCTCAACAATAATTCATATATTTTATTATATACTTCAGGTCCTATTGTCCCATTATTTGAATTTGCTTTTGCCCACTCATTAAGTTTTTCTTCATCATTTAGAAAAATCCCTCTGTATTGCACATCCGGTGAATCTATAATTCTAGTATCTGCCTTGATATATACGTTTTCTTTCTTTGAGATGGCAACATCAGCAAAATAATACCATGGAGATACTCCCATTTTTTCAGAAATATCATATAGTCCAAAAATAGTACCTCTTCTATCAGTTCCAGCTACAACTAATGCCTTGCCAACACCCGCAAATGGATTTTCAACAACATCAATGATAAAGCCTTCCCATTTATAGCTTCCATCGCTATTTTTTAATTCTTCTACATTTAACTTGTTATTGTTTATTAGAGTGTCAATTGCTTCACTACTACCAATAGTACCGAATATCACCACATTCCCACTGTTGGGTATTGAGTTTGCAATTTGTGCTTCAACATTAGTAACATTCTTAATATCTTTCTTAAAATCATTAACTGCTCTCTTGACACTTATAGAATCATTATTATCCACAAATAAATTTGCTGAAATTCCATTTTCCACTAATTTAAAATCATTTCCTGTAGTTTCAGTTGACACATAACTGCCAGGATTACTTATTTGTTTCTCAAGTCCTTTTGCTTCTGCGGCATTTGCAGTCACAGCCGCAGCTGCAATACTTGTCTGTAAAATCATCGTGAATACAAATGCCAATGCAATCCATCGTTTTATTCGATTTTTCATTCTTCACTGCCCTTCCTCTTGAGGTATTTTGGGAAACATAATTGAGACGGTACGTTCTTATAAAGGCTATCGACTCCACCTCCATCCAAATTTTTCCTCGTCATCGTTAGCGTAAGCGTTACCAAGCGGAATTTAAATAGGGTTGTTTTTATATAAATCTGAAAATAATTTTAGGGCCAAAAAAACTACGACTGACCAATTAATGTACAACACTTATTTTCAGCCTCTTTTAAATTTTTTGGTTCAGTAACAATTCGCGGGTTCATCGACAACTGTAATGCTTGTCAAGACACGATTTTTTAAGGGATAAATTATATCCTCAAATCTTGGAATCTATTAAACTATAATGCTACATAGAAACTAGACAGCCAAAAAGAAGTTTCTTAGTTGTATGACGACCAGCAGAAGGAAGCTCCCACCTGAAGAAAAGGCATTTGCATGAACCTTGCCCCTTTCCCGTAATGCTTGTCATTAACAACTACTTTTCGTCCCTTATTGTATATGAAGGCAGCGATAAAGCGAATTAAAAAAACGCATCAAACTGTTAAAAATCATAATCAATGATTTTAATAGCGCAAACGGCTGCCGTTCCGGTAATCCGAAGGAGCGAAGCCCGTATACTTTTTAAAGCAGACGCTAAAATACTGTGGATTGCTGAACCCGACCCTATACGCGATCTCATAGGTTTTACAGTCTTCCCGACTCATCAAACTCAGTGCCGCTTTCATGCGGATTTCCAGCAAGAAATCGGAGAAGACCTTACCGCCAACTTTTTTGAAAATTGAACTCAAATGGCCTGTGCTTACATTCACATGGTCAGCCACTTCCTGAAGAGATAACTCTTCTCGGCTGTAATTGTCTTCAATAAACCGGTATGCCTTGCCGAGCAGCTGCTTTTGATGACTGTCGCGCCTTGAGTCGATTTCCTCGATTAGTTCGATTACAAACTCCCGTATAACAGCAAAAATTTCTTTGGACGTAGTCATCGTTTGTAAATTTGTACAGAAATGAGTGAACCCTCCGAACCGCTGCTTCATCTGCCATGTATGAATCCACTCCCAAAACTCGCGGTACAGCAACAGTGCGATCTCTGTTCCAAGAATATGTAATTCCTGGAGAGGCACGAACTTCCGATTGAGCACATCCTGCTCCAATCGGCTGATAATGGCCAGAACCTCCTCTCTCATCCCCAGCTTCACTTTCACTAGAAGCTCCTGCTCCCAGCCCTGCGGCCCCGCCGTCTCGACCACCGGCTGCAGATCGACATCCTTGGCAATCAGCACCTGATTCGTGCCGACAATATGACGGTATTCCAGCATCGTTTTAGCTTCGACATAGGAACGGCGAATGGAAATTGGGCGTTTGCAGACCTGCCCCACCCCTACAGTAACTGTCGTTTTCAAATAGGTTTCAACGTTGCCACGGAACTCCTCCATCAACCATTGAATTCGCTGTGAGATCACCTCCCGCTCATCCTGCGATCCAAAAACGAGAACAATTTCCTCGCCGTCATAATGAAAGACGTAGCATTGCTCCAAATGCGCCGTCATTTCTTGAATGATGTTGCCCACGCAATACCTTAGCATTTCCTGCCCGAACCGGTTGCGGACCTTGGGTGAAAAGTAATCGTCCAGCTTGATGACGCTAGTAACAAAGTGTTTGGCCTGTAGGTCAATTCCGAGAAACTGGGCTTCCTCCGCAAGCTCGATTTCCTGAAATCGTCCCGAGATCAAACGCTCCCAGAACAACTGACGTAATAGTGGCATGCTGTCATAAATTTGCTTTCGTACTTTACACTCCCGGTCATGCTCGGCAGCCGCGCGCTGCATCGTCTCAATCAGCGCCTCATTCTCAAAAGGCTTGAGTACATAGTCGAACACCTTGAGCTTCAACGCTTTCTGCGCGTACTCGAAATCCTCGTAGCTCGTCATCAAAATAATTTTCACATCAGGGTACTTCCCCATCAATTGTTCTGCCAGCTCGAGCCCGTCTATGTGGGGCATCCGAATATCGCTCAAAACAATATCCGGCTTCCGTTCCCCAGCCAGCAGGAGCGCCTCCCTGCCGGTTCCCGCGGTTCCAGCGAGGTTAAACCCATGGCTTGCCCAATCGATAGTTTTGCTCAATCCCCTTCGAATAATGACGTCATCGTCGGCAATAATCAGGTTGTGCATAGCAGTTCGCCTCCCATCAGCCATTTCTATTATCGTGAACTTTGCGGATTCTGATCGTCACAATGGTTCCACTGTCAGGTTCGCTGTCATACTGCAAGCCGTAATTCGACCCGAACATCATTTGAAGCCTTCGATGTACGTTGAGGATACCGAAGCCCACTTGAATCGGGTTTTTCCGGGACAAGCTCTCCCGGATTTCGGCCAATTTCCGCTCCTCTATTCCGGCTCCGTTGTCCTCGACATATAAATAAATGTCTTCGTCCGCACTATAACCGCTGATCCGGATCAGCCCCGGGTGATTCCCCTTCTTAATCCCGTGATAGATTGCGTTCTCGACAATGGGCTGCAAAGTCAGCTTAACAATGGAATCATTCAAAAGAGCCCGATCGACATCAATTTTATACTGGAATAACTCCCCGTATCGCATCTGTTGGATGAATAAATACGTGCGAACTTGCTCCAGTTCCTGCTCAATCGGGATGACCTCCTCTCCTTTGCTGAGCGAAATGCGGAAGAACGTGGATAAGGCGGAGATCATCCTGCTGGCGTCCTCCGACTCTCCCATATCGCATAGCTGTTTGATGGAAAATAACGTATTATACAGGAAATGCGGCTGGATTTGCGCCTGCAGCAGCGAGATTTCAACCTGTCTTTTGATCTCCTGCTCGACCTCGACCTGATGCAGGAGCATCTTGATCCTTTCGACCATCTCATGCAAGCCATGATTTAAAATGACCATTTCATACTGGGGCCAATGCCGTACGCTAACATTCAGATTACCTTCCCGGATGCGGTCAATCTGTCTGGTTAAATGTTTGATCGGCTTGGAAATATATCTGGCCAGCATATTCGAATAAATGAGCGCAAACAGGATGGCGGCCAGCATTACCACAAAACTTACATATTTAATGTAGTTCGCCTTGCTGAGCAGCTCCTCTTCTGGATAAACGGCGGCGATCTTCCAACGGTTCACACTTACCGTATCGTAAATAACGACCATGTTCGAGCCGTTGTCGTTGCGGATGTCCAGCCGACCTCTTACGTTCGGGGCATGAAGCAGCTTCTCCTGAAGCTCATCGTCATTTAGCTTATATTTATCCTCTACCGGTTTAAAACGCATAATGCCGTCGGGGCTTTGCAGAAACAGGTAGCCGTTATTGCTGATCTTGGGGGAATTTAATATTTTATAAAAAAAACTTTCTTTGATATTGACAATGAATACTCCCCGGGGCACGGCCCCCTTGATTCCAAGCCATGTGTGAAGACTGGCGACCTTGGGTATTTCAAAGGTAGGCGAAGGGAGGTCCCGTTCGTGAATATTTTTCCAAAATACGGTTTCGAAGGAATTCTCATTCCGTCGTTTTAAATAAGGCGCTGCGGAAAAGTTCAGAAGAGGGTAGAAACGATCCGTTCTTGTGAAGGAAACCTCCCCGTTGTTGTACCACAGAACGACCGAATCGACCATATCGTAATAATCGTTAGTGAATATCTGGTCTATCGCTTGATTTAATACAATATAATCCGACGGCCCAAGAATATAATCAGGTTCTTCGGAAGCATGCAACGTTTGAGTCAAATCTTTGTTGCTATTGTTGTTAGATAGGGCGACGACCGCTGTTAATAAAACGCCCAGACGGTCGTCTAAATAATTTTTCGTTTGGGAAACGGTATCGTAAATGTTGTCATAAGCATTGGACTTCAGCTGTTCCGAGGATAAAATGTAAGAAACAAGGCCGGTGGATACGACGAAAAAGATAAGGCCGGGAATGAGTCTCCATAGAATGGTAGATGTAATCGAGCGAGTCCCTTTCATACTTCCCCTCCAACCGACAGCGTGCCTATGAAATCGTTTACATTAATAAAACATTATCTACATTAATCTAACCATATATTATTTCTTCGTCATCTTATCGTAGTCCTGCTTTGACTTCTCAATAGATTTCGCCCAACCGTTCAGGAACTCCTCAGACGTCATGCTTCCGGAGAGTACCTTTTGAAAGTTAGGCTCCAGCTGCTGCGTGACCAAGCCCGCGTAATCCGGCAAATAAACCGGAACGTCTAGAACCTTGGTATTGCTGTCCGCTAAAATCTTGGAGCCTTCCTGGAGGTGCTTGGCGTTCTTCACATAGTCGCTGGTCATAGAATCCTGGTTAGTCGGCATTTGCCCGATGTTTTGATTCCAATACGTCTGCATCTCGCTGGATGCCAGGAAGCTTAGAAGCTTAAACGCTTCCTCGGGATGCTTCGTATTTTTAAAGATGCTGTATCCGTTAGGCTGGGTAATGACAACCTGCTTTCCGTCGGGAGATTTGGGGAGCAGCACGCCGGCCAGTTTATCCTCTCCGACCGCCTTCACGTTATCGTTATAGGAGCCGAAGTTATGCTGCATGATGGCGGTCGCACCGCTGCCGAACTCTGCGACCATTTCTTTATAGCCGTTCGTAATGTCGCTGGTCGGTGTATTCTTTTTATAAAGCGCTACATATTTTTTCAGAAATTCCACGTTTTTCGGATCGTTGACTGTCGACTTGCCGTTCTGATCGAAATAATTGGGAATTGCGGAGTACGAATACATCACTGTGGTAAGCTGATTTATGCTGCCCGTGCCCCCGCGCATGGAATAGCCGAACTGATTCTTTCCCGCATCCGTCAGCTTCTCGACATCTTTGAAGAAATCGTCCCATGTTCCAGGAGGATTCAGCCCCGCCTGCTTGACCATATCCGACCGGTACCAGAATAAATCCATGTAGAGTGTATTCGGCAGCATATACAGCTTCTTGTCCGGCACCAGCGTACGAATAAAGTTGATGACAGAAGGAATCATCTTGTCTTTGTCAGCCCATTTGTCGAAATAGGGATCAAGAGCGAGCAGAGCGCCTTTCGCCATAAAGTCCGATACATAGTTGTTGGCTACTGCTCCGACATCGGGTGTATCATTCGAAGCAATGGCAACGTCAAACTTTTGTTTAAACGATTGCTGAGGAACTCCGACATATTCGACATGGATATTCGGGTATTTCTCTTCAAACTTCTTGAACATTTCCTGATAGAACGGCGTCCGGTTTGGCCCTGCGTTATCATCCCAGAAGCTCAAAGTGACCTTAGCGTCTTTACTTCCTGCGGCAGGGCTTGTGGCTGGAGCGTTTCCAGAAGGCGTCCCTCCGCTCTTCTCTCCCTGATTTGCAGCGCCGCAGCCGGCAAGCGCCACAGAAACGCAAGATGTGACTGCAAGCATCTTCATCCATTTCATCTCAATTTTCCCACCTTTATTTATTATTGTATATTGATGAACCCTTTGGTAAGGAATACACCCGAAAAATCAACCTTTGACCGCGCCTGCCGCCATTCCCTGTACCATGTACTTCTGAACAAAAGCGAACAGAACGACCACAGGGAGCAGTGAAATGACACTGCCTGCCGCAAGTGCGCCGTATGCCATGTTGAACTCGCCCTGCATATAACGCAAACCGATAGGCAGCGTGAAGAACTGCGGCTTGTTAATGAGCATTAATCCGAACAAAAATTCGTTCCATGCCCCGATAAAAGTAAATACTGTAGTAGCGACAATTCCCGGGAGCAAAATCGGGAAGATCACCAAAAACACCGCCTTCAATCGGCTGCAGCCGTCCACCATAGCCGCTTCCTCCAGCTGCTCAGGAATATTCGTAATAAATCCGCTCATCAGAATGGCGTTGAAGGGAAGCTGAAACACGCTGTAGGTGATGATCAAGCTGAACGGGTTGCTCGTCATGCCGAGCGTTTTGAAAATAAGGAACAGCGGTATAAGCAGCATGGCACCTGGTATAAATTGCGTGCATAGCAGCATAAGAAGAAACGCGCGTTTGCCATAGAACTTGAATCGGCTTATCGCATAGCCCGCGAGCACGGAAAGAATAAGCACAATAACTACGGTAGATAGCGAAACGAACAGGCTGTTTTTAAAAAATTTCGAAAATCCTACTGCGTCCCATGAAATACCGTAATTCTCCAGCGTAAACGGTTGCGGCCAATATAAGATGGGTCGCTTGATGACATCGGCCTCCCGTTTGAAGGAAGTCACTATCGTCCAATAAAAGGGAAGCAGCGTAAACAGCATGGCTGCAAATAGCGGTACATACAGAGTAACCATGCGATCCAACCGTTTAAGCATCCTACTTCTCCTCCTTTCCGAATCCGCTAAGCTTTAAGTAACTTATGGCAAAAACCATCAGAATAAGAAAGCCCATCACGGTCAGTGCAGAACCGTATCCAAAATTTTGTGCCACAATGGCTTGATTGGCCACGTACATCGTCATTGTCATTGTATGATTGGCAGGTCCGCCGTTCGTCATCGTGAAGATGAGGTCCACATTATTGAATTCCCATACGGCCCGCAGCAGCGTTGATAAAATAATCGAGTTTTTCAGGAAGGGTAGCGTAATGTTGGTAAACGCTCTCCAGCGTCCCCCTCCGTCTACCGTACATGACTCGTACAGCTCATTCGGAATAGTCTGTAGTGCTGCGAGCATCGTAATGGTAAAGAATGGTATGCCCCTCCATAGCTCAGCCAGAACGATGGAGAAAAACACCCACGCGGTGTCTCCGAGCCAAGCGATTGGACTGTGAATCAGATTCATTCGCGCCAGGACGTCGTTAATCATTCCGTTGTGCTCACTATATAGGAAAGACCACATTGTAGCCGTAATAACCCCGGATATGGCCCAAGGGATAATCGCAGCCGTCCGGAAGAAGGCGCGAAGCCGGAACGATTGATTCAGCACCAGCGCAATCAGCAATCCGAAGATGAGTTGGAGTACGACTTCAACGGCCACCCATTTGGTGGAAATCCATAAGCTTTGGCCGAAAAGTGCGTCATCAGTGAAAATCTTTACAAAGTTGTCCAAGCCAGCGAAGCTATTATAATAAGGCTTGCTCGGATTGTAATTTTGTAAACTGAAATAAAATACGTTAAGCATCGGGTAAAACAAAAACGAAACGATCAGCAACACCGTGGGTGCAATAAACAGATAGGGCATCCAGTGAATCCTCGCCCTTCCTCGAACAGCCCGCTTAGGTATTTCGGATGCCGGAAAAGCTCTTGCCTTCATCATTTTGTACATTCACTCCTTTTCATGGCTTTATTGTATTAGATAATGTAATTCAGATGAATGTAAAAAACGCATCAAATTGTTAAAAAATATCATCAATAGACATAAACAACTTAGATGCATTATGGCTCAGATCATCACTTATGGACCCATTATTTCTTCATGACCCAGAGAACAGTAACATATGAAATTTTGCATAGCCAAGAAGTTTGGATGCGATAAAGACTTATATCCAGATTTATTCAAGTTTTACAGTTACGAACATTATCTTTCTCTTTTAAATAAATAGACCCAGTGATTGTTTGTTAATCACTGGGTCACGCAATGTTGTTCTCAACCCTTTAGCAGAGCAAATAAAGCTGCTTTTTAGCTGAACTATAGAATGAGGCGTCCATTGATTTGGACCTTTTTTTCCTTTCTACTCTAACCTCCTAGGGGCAATCACACAAGGCGGATTATCCGGCAAAATCCCAACCAAAACGGGTTTCGGAACCGTACCATAAATCGGGCTGTGTCCGAACTCAACCTCCTAATCCGAGCAATTGGCTATTAATAGCTAGCTGTTATATACCCCATCTTCATTGAAATCCGATCCGTCGCCTCAATCAGAATGGAAGCCAGCTCACTTTCCCTATGCGGAAGGTTAATCTCGGATAATGGACCTGAGAGACTGACGCCTCCTATAACCTTCCCGCTACGGCCCTTTACAGGTGCAGCTATACAAGCTCTTCCGAGGGCCAGCTCCTCATTCTCAGTAGCGTAACCTCTCTTGCGAACCAGCTCCAGCTGTTGCTCTAATTGTTCTTGAAGGACTATTGTTTTGTCCGTATACCCTTCCATTCCTGCTTCATCTAGCAGCGCCGTCACCTTCTCACTATCCTGATAAGCGAGCAGCACCTTGCCGATTCCCGTGCAGTGCAGCGGATTTTTGCGGCCAATCAGCGTATACATTCGTGGAGATTTATGACTGTCGACATGAGCCAAATAAAACATATGGCATCCGTTCAAAATAGCCAGATTAGCACCCAGGCCAAGTCTTTTTTCCAGGTCATGCAGCTCGGGCAATGCTTGTTTGCGGATTTCATAGTGGTTAAGCGCAATGCCTCCGAGCGATATGATCGCCGTTCCCAAGCGGTAAAAGCCGGTTATCTCATCCTTCTCCACATACCCCAGTGTAACCATTGTAGTAAGCAATCTCGATACGTTGCTCTGGGTTAAATTCAGCTTCTTGGCAAAATCAATTCCTCTTAGCTCTGGCTGCTCATCGGAGAAGCATGATAATATCGCCAACGCCCTCGTCACGCTTTGCGTCAGCATAGTTGCCGTTTGCCCCTGCTCTTTTTCTTCCTCTTTTTTCAATACGTCCACCCTCTCGTGTCTAAACAACAGCTTTTCTATGTGTGTCCATTGTATTATCAATAAAAGCCGTATTCAATATAATGAATTAAATATTAATATTGAAATATATATTCTCATATTATACAATCTACTTGCATATTATGAAATTTATATTCAAATTTAATCAGAAAAGTGGTGAGTCAATGAATATTAAAAGCGTCGAGGTGTTTCCGTTAAAGGTTAAGAACGGTCCCGTCTACTTAGGAAGCAGCTCCGCAGCAATGTCTATTGAAAGCGATTACTATATTCGTCCCGAGTATCGCTCCGTCTACTCCCGCAATCTGGAAACACTGCTCGTGAAGATCACTACGGAAAGCGGAGTTTACGGCTGGGGTGAAGCACTCGCTCCCGTAGGTCCCGAAATTACCGGTGCCATTATCGAACGGCTGTTTACTTCGCTACTAATCGGAAGGGATGCAAGGGATATCGACGTCATTTGGAGCTGCTTGTATGATTCTATGCGGGAACGCGGCTACTTCACAGGCTTTATGGTAGATGCTATTACCGCAGTCGATGTCGCGTTGTGGGATATATTAGGCAAGTCTGTTGGGCTTCCGGTCTATCAGCTGTTGGGCGGTGCATACCGTCGGAAAATTCCTGCCTATGTATCCGGTATTCCCAAAACTACAAGAGAAGACCGCATCGAGCTGGCGCTGGAATGGAAAGCGAAGGGCTTCACTGCGATCAAGCTGCATCTCGGATTCGGGGTGCATGAGGATGCCGAGATCGCCGCTTATATGCGTGAAGCGCTAGGTCCCCGCTTCCGCCTTATGGTCGACGCTCATTGGCAGTACTCGGTATCCGAAGCGATCCAGCTCGGCCGCAAGCTGGAAAAGCTCGATATCGACTTTCTGGAAGCGCCTACTGCACCGGAGGATATTGAAGGCACTGCGGAAGTTTCGCGTGCGCTTGATATGGCTGTTGCCATAGGTGAAGCCAAACGCACCCGCTACCAGTTTAAAGATCGCCTGCTGAAACGGGCAGCGGATATTTATCAGCCGGATATCGGACGTACCGGCATTACCGAAGCGAAGAAGATCGCCAATATGGCGGAAGCCTTCAACATCCCTATTGCCCCCCATCTTAGTGTCGGTCAAGGCATCTGCATTGCCGCAACGCTGCATCTTAGCGCTGCCATTCCTAACCTGTATATATTGGAATATCAACCAACTGTCATGAGTATAGCCAACTCGCTCCTGATCCATCCCATTGTCTGTGAGCAGGGGCATTATATGCTCCCAGAAGGCCCGGGTCTCGGAGTGGACATTGATGAAAAACAATTAAGAGCACTTATATAATTCTGCTGATGGAGGAGATTTTATAATGACCAAGCAAGTGACCTTAGAGGGTGTTTATCCAATCTTAGCTACACCGTTTACAGAGCAAGGGGACGTGGATGAAAACAGTCTGCGCGAGCTTGTCCGCTTCCAGCTTCACGCCAAGGTGGATGGAATCGCCTTATTTGGGATGGCTAGTGAAATGTATACCCTTTTGGACGATGAAAAGGCGAGAATCGCTGAGATCGTAGTCGATGAAGTGAAAGGGCAGGTGCCACTCGTGTTCGGCAGCGGCCATACAGGGCTGGAAGCCGCGGTTCAGCTAAGCAAACGCGCGGAGAAGTCAGGGGCGGATGCGCTTATGGTGCTCCCGCCCTATATGGCTAAGCCGGATGGCAAGCGGCTGTACGATTATTTTGCCGCGGTGGCCAAGGCCGTCACCATCCCGATCATGATTCAGGACGCTCCTCTCGCGAGCGGTGTCAATATGCCGGCGGCTATGCTCGCACGGCTGTCCAAGGAATTCGAAAACATCGCCTACGTTAAGGTAGAAGCTCCGCCGACAACCTTCAAAGTAACTGAAGTACTGGAGCAATCGGAGGGTCGTTTAACCGTATTCGGCGGAATGAACGCTATGTACTTTTATGAGGAGCTGGGTCGCGGAGCTGTAGGAACGATGCCGGCTTGCGAATTTCCTGAGGTGTGCGTGAGCATCTACCAAGCCTTCAAAGCCGGCGATTTGGATACGGCACGCAGAACCTTTTATCAATACCTTCCTTTCCTGAGAATAGGTACGCTTCCGGGCTCTGCCATGGCTGTACACAAGGAAATATTGAAGGCGGGCGGCGTTATAGAATCGGCTTATGTCCGTAATCCGAACGCACCTATCGACGAACGGACCCGTCATGAAGCGTTGGATACACTCAAGGACCTTGACCTGCTGGCGCTGCGTTGGAATGAGCTTAAAGCTGCAAGATAGAACAAATGCAGGCAGCCTCTGGCAGTCCAGCTAAACAACCTATACTTTCCTTCTCCTAACCTCTGCGGAAGCATTTATTATGCTGCTGCAGAGGTTCTTTACAAATAAAAAAAAATCTAGATTTCCGTGTATTTATTATGTTATAGTAATGCCTAATATACAGGAGATGATCAGATGAATGCTAAGGTTTCATTTCAAAATGTAAGCCGGCGAAAGCTTGTTGATGAAGTCGTGCTGCAATTGCAAAAGAAAATATCGAGCGGCGACATCCCTCCGGGTCAAAAAATACCAACGGAGCCGGAGCTAATGGAGCAATTCGGAGTCGGACGTTCAACTGTACGTGAAGCGGTTCGGGTATTGGTGCACGCAGGTCTGCTAGAGAAGAAGCAGGGCTTCGGCACTTATTTGAGTACCAATCTGACTATTCAAGAGCCCTTGGATCACCGTCTGCGCCGCGCCGAAATTTTGGAGGTGTATGAGGTCAGACGTAT
The DNA here is from genome assembly GCF_042676305.1 of Paenibacillus sp. GCM10027630. Taxonomy (NCBI): domain Bacteria; kingdom Bacillati; phylum Bacillota; class Bacilli; order Caryophanales; family Paenibacillaceae; genus Paenibacillus; species Paenibacillus sp. GCM10027630. The sequence goes on from NZ_JBHTGY010000008.1 coordinate 73,025, forward strand.
GCTGGAGCTGGAAATCGCCAAGCTGGCCGCCGAGCGCCGGGACGACGACGATCTTGCCCAAATGCGACAGTTTTTGGATCAGCGTGCTCAAGCGCTAAAGATCGGCCCCAATAATGATTATTTGAATGCGGACATTTCATTCCATATTGCCGTGGCTGCTGCCAGTAAAAATTCGATTGTTATTGATCTTTATCGAACCTTCTCTACTGTGCTCCGCGAAGCGCTCGATAAACTCGTTCAGGTAAGCACGGTGCACGACTCCCACGATCTGTACCATGAAAATTTGTATGATGCCATTAAAAAGAAGGATGCAGCAGCAGCGGTTCATTGGACCCTTCAAAATTTGGAGGAGACTGTAAGCAGCATGAAAAAATCTTTAAACGCTGCCGATGATAACTGACCCTAACAATTATCTGTAATCGAATGTCATTCCCAAGGCTTTGAGCTGTTTAAGCAACGGTCTACGCAGACGATCAGCTTCTTTAGAATAGAGGTATCTTTATCTGTGGCCTAGCATAATTTCAAACGTCAGATGATAGGATGTTCCAAAAAGTTTTTACACAAATTTATATATACATTTTATGAGGTGATCCCATGAGTATTTCAGCAAGCAGCGGTAACAGTACCAGCATCAGCAGTCCGCAAACGACCGTTTTTTCCATCATCTTTGCAATCAGTCTGGTTCATCTATTGAATGACTCGATCCAGTCTATAGTTCCTGCGATGTTCCCGATTTTACATGATGCCTTGAAGCTTTCGTATGCGCAGATCGGTTGGATTGCTTTTACCCTTAATATTACGGCCTCCTTCCTGCAGCCATTGATCGGATTATATACCGACGCCCGGCCCAAGCCTTACATTCTCCCGATCGGAGTTGGCTTTTCGCTGGTTGGAGTTGTACTCCTTGCTTTTGCCTCATCGTTTCCACAGATTCTTATAGCGGTAGTGTTATTAGGAATAGGCTCGTCCGTTCTTCATCCGGAGGCATCGCGAGTTGCGTATTTAGCAGCTGGCCCTAGAAGAGGCTTGGCTCAATCGATTTTTCAGGTGGGTGGGAATATCGGGCAGGCGCTCGCGCCTATATTTACAGCTCTTATCTTCGTACCGTTAGGTCAGTTTGGAATCATTTGGTTTACTGTTGCAGCAGGAGTCGCTATTGTGGTTCAAATCTATGTAGCCAAGTGGTACAAAAATCATTTGTCACAGCGCACGAAAGCCACACAAACGGCAAGACGCTCCACATCCCAGCTGTCAAAAGCTACTTTGCTGCTCGCGTTATTCGTTCTCATTATGCTCTTATTTTCCAAATTCTTTTATTTGTCGGCTATGACCGGTTTTTACTCCTTCTTTTTAATCCAGAATTTTAACATGCCTGTCGACCGTGCCCAACTCATTATTTTCGCTTTGCTTGCCGCAGGTGTTGTAGGAACCTTTTTTGGAGGCCCTCTTGCCGATAGGTTCGGAAGAAGAAATATGATCTGGTTCTCAATACTCGGCGCTGCGCCGTTCTCCATGCTGCTGCCTTTTGCTAACCTGTTCTGGTCGGTTGTTTTGTGCGTGTTGATTGGTCTCATTATTTTATCCAGCTCTTCAGTAATTGTCGTGTACGCTCAGGAGCTGCTCCCAGGTAAGGTTGGGACGGTTTCGGGATTATTTTTTGGCTTATCCTTTGGTCTTGGCGGTGTTGGCTCGGCCGCGATGGGCACGCTTGCGGATGCCACGAGCATCACGTTCGTTATTCAGCTGTGCGCCTTTTTACCGCTGCTTGGTCTGCTGGCTGCATTCCTTCCCTCAGATTCCAAGCTGAAGCTAGCACCCATACCAGCTCAAGGCGCAGAAACTTCTGCTCGTTAAAATTCGCTATAATTCAGGAGGCGGAGCATCGTGGAAAAAGTAATTGAAATGAACAATGTATCATGGAAAAGAGAGCATAAAACTCTGCTTCACCAAGTCAATTGGCATGTCAATAAAGGGGAGCATTGGGCTATTCTTGGTCTGAACGGATCGGGAAAAACCACCCTGCTTAATATGATCAACGGCTACATCTGGCCTACCAACGGTGAGGTCAGTGTGCTGGGGCATCTGTTCGGCACCTTCGATTTGCGGGAGCTGCGCAAGTCCATCGGCTGGGTCAGCACCTCCCTTCAGGAGAAGCTGTACGGCAGTGACCGGACGCAAACGGTGGTGCTTAGCGGCAAATTCGCGACCATTGGCCTCTATGATGTGGCAACCTCTGAGGACCACGAACGTGCGCTGCAATTGATGAATCAGCTGGGCTGCAGCCACTTGGTTGACCGCACCTATCAAACCTGCTCGCAGGGAGAAAAGCAAAAGCTGCTCATCGCTCGCGCACTTATGGCTTCGCCGCAGCTGCTCATTTTGGATGAGCCCTGCAATGGCCTTGATTTTCTTTCCAAGGAGATGCTCCTTGCCAGTATTGATGAATTAGCTGCGCAGCCTGATGCACCGAATATTTTATATGTAACGCATCATACAGAGGAAATATTGCCGATTTTCTCCCATACACTGCTCATTAGGCGTGGCGAAGCGTTCAGAAGCGGAAAGACGGAGGATATTCTGGAGAGCTCCTGCTTGTCGGATTTCTTTGAGACGCAGGTTGATGTGCAGTGGCGTAACGAGAGGGCATGGTTGTCTGTGCACTAGTTAGTAGGTATTATTTTGGATAAACAACGACCCGCCAGCAAGTTATAGTGGCGGGTTGTTCTATTGTCGAGATACGGTTTGCTATCGATGTATCTTTGTTAGTAGGTCTTGTACTATAGGGATAACAGGCGGGCTGATATTGTCTGGAATTGCTTCCAAATCAAAACGATTTAAAAAATTATATTATTAAAAATAATAACAGAATGCTTTCATAGCCAATTGGTCAGCTCTAACCTAAAATACTTTTAATATGGTCAATAGCTTGCTCCGCGAAAGAATCAAGCTGATCCGTATGCTCCTGCCGCTGCTGTGCAACTGCATAAGGGTTGGATGCCGGCGGCATGAATTCCATAGTAAGCGCCCCCGAGTAGCCGATTTCACGTAAGGTTGCAAGGATTGCTTGGAAATCCATACTGCCTACGCCTGGTGCTTCCCTGGTATTCTCTGCAAGATGAACGTGGACTAATTCAGGGGCGATAGCGCGAAGCGTCCTACAAATATCCCGTTCCTCTAGGTTCATATGGAACACATCAGCCATAAGCTTGACGTTGGATGACCCCGTTTGCTTGATAAGCTCCAAGCCAGCCTCCAATCGGTTTACCAAATGGGTCTCATAACGGTTCAAAGCCTCTAATGCAAGCCATATCCCCTTACTCTCGGCGTATAGGCCGCACTCCTTGAGACTCCGTACTGCCGCCTCCCATGCTTCCCCTGCCTCTCCATCCGGAGACAATAATCCAACTGGGGATGGAACGACAATTACACAGCTTGCCCCCACCCGAACTGCTAAATCCACACAATCCCGTACATATTGGACCGCTTGATTACGTACTTCTTCCCGCATCGAGGACAAATTTCTTTCTGCGGTGTAAATCCCGCATATCGAGGTGCACTCAAGTCCATAATCCTGTAACAATCCCGGGACATTAGGATCGGAGAAAAGCTCAGGATCACCTGTCAGCTCGATGCCGTCGTAACCGTATTTTTTTAACCTTTCCAAAGTACGGCTCAGAGCTTCCTTGCCAAAAATCCATTGTGTTGCGCTTATTTTATACATAAAATCTTCCTTTCGTCAGTCAGGATACGCTAGATTGTTTTCAGTATTATTTGGGAATGGAATCGCTTGCAGAATCTGCAAAATCTATTGAAGCATCCGTTGGTCTAATCGAGGCCGAAGAAGGGAAAACTAATCTACGCCCACTATATCCCAAAGTTGAATAAGGAGCAATAGCCCCAGGGGCTGTCCCCTAGCTTTAATGTTATAATAGCAATAATCTATTGCTTACCTGACAATCCGAGAATCAGAGCTATTTTCAACAAATCACGAAATTAACCGGAGGAACTATGACTATACGACCCGCACAACTATCGGATGCTTCAGCAACCGTACGATTATTGTTTGACGCTATTAAGGACATCGGTTATCAGTTAACCGGAGGGGTGACCGAACAAGAGGTAATAGAGCGGTTGACGAGCTTTTATGAGCAAAAGGGAAACCGGTTCAGCTATACTAACTATCTTATAAAAGAAATGAACGGACAGGCTGCCGGCATGATCCTGTGTTATCACGGCTCGCAAGCCGAAACGATTGACAAGCCCATAATAGAGCAGCTGCGCCGCATCAAGAACGAGCCGAACCTAACTATCGATAAGGAAGCGGACGAGGATGAATATTACATTGATGCTCTTGCCGTATCGCCGGAATGGGGAGGCCGCGGATTCGGTACAGAGCTTATCACAGCAGCAGAACAGCATGCTCGCCAGCTAGGTTATACGAAAATCGCCCTTAACGTGGAGCAATACAACGAACGAGCTGTTTCTTTGTACAAAAAGCTGGGCTATGCTACCGATAAAGAAACGCAGATTAACAAGAAAACCTACTATCATATGATAAAAAGTGTTTGAAGCTATCTATGAACAATGAAGTCACATGGCTCCAGCATATATTCAAAAAAAGAAGCTGCCCGAGGTCAAATGACTAAAGGGCAGCTTCTTTCTTTGCTGTTTCTATCTTGCTTCTTAATTGCTATTTTACATACTGCCTTACTTGCTGTCATCCATACCGTCTTGCTTCCTGTCTTAATCTTACATACTATCTTACAAATCGTCTTACATACCGTCCTACTTACTATCCTACTTACTATCCTACTTACTATCCTACTTGCAGTCTTACATTTCAAGTCTCAACTGCACCATTTGAGTAGTCCTTATTTAAACGAGCTACTGCTTATGCGTTGATGATGTATTGGTTAACGATAGATCTGATTAGCTCAATTCGACCGGATTTGGATTCAATGGATTTGTTTTGCAGCGCATAGGCTTCCAAAGTGTGGAAGTTAGCTTTACCTGCAACGATATCCGCACCAATACCTGTTTTGAATGAAGCATAACGGTCATCAAGAATATTTTCGAAAACGCGATCCTCAATCAGCTTAGCTGCTACTTGCAGCCCTCTCGCGAATGAATCCATCCCTGCAATATGGGAGTGAATCAGATCGACAGGCTCAAAGGATGAGCGACGTACTTTGGCGTCAAAGTTGACACCCCCGCGGCCGATTCCGCCCTCGTTCAACAAGATTTCGTACATAGCAAGTGTTGTCGAATACAGGTCCGTCGGGAATTCATCTGTGTCCCATCCCAACAGTACATCGCCTTGGTTAGCATCAATGGAACCAAGCACTCCGTTAATACGAGAAACACGCAGCTCATGCTCAAACGTATGACCGGCTAATGTCGCATGGTTAGCTTCGATATTAAGCTTGAAGTACGGCAGCAAATCGTATTTTTGCAAGAATGAAAAAGCAGTTGCCGCATCGAAATCATACTGGTGCTTGGAAGGCTCCTTCGGCTTCGGTTCGATCAGGAATTGAGCATCAAAACCGATTTCTTTGGCATAATCTACAGCCATGTGCAGGAATCTCGCCAAATTATCGAGCTCTAGACCAAGATCTGTGTTCAGCAAGGATTCGTAGCCTTCGCGGCCGCCCCAGAACACATAGTTCTCAGAACCAAGACGTTTGCCGTGCTCCAACGCTTTCTTCACTTGAGCCGCAGCATAAGCGTATACGTCTGCATTGCTTGTAGTTGCCGCGCCATGAACAAAACGAGGATTGGTGAACATGTTTGCCGTATTCCACAGCAGTTTTTTACCAGTTGCTTTCATTTGCTGCTCAATTAGTCCAACAATTACATCCAAGTTCTCGTTTGTTTCTTGCAATGTGTTGCCTTCCGGAGCAATGTCACGGTCATGGAAGCAGAAATAATCGACGTCAAGAATATTTAACAGCTCGAAGCAAGCGTCTACTCTCGCCTTCGCCAGATCCATACCGCTGTATTGATCCCAGCTGCGTACATATGTACCTGCACCAAACGGATCGGAACCATTAGCCGAGAAGGAGTGCCAGTAAGCTACGCCAAAGCGCAGATGCTCACGCATCGTTTTGCCAAGAATGACTTGATCAGGATTGTAAAATTTAAACGCCAACGGATTGCTCGATTGCTTGCCTTCGTACTGAATTTTCGATTGCTGATTAAAATAACTCATATTAGTCCCTCCAATAAGAAGTAGTGGATTTTTCATAATCTTACGTTTGTATTCTTATCATATCACCGAATATAAAGTTTGTAAATTGATTAAACTAACTTAGTTTGATGAACATTATTTGTTTTCGTGCTACAATCGAGGAGTCTGATAGATGAACGGATTCACTATCCAACTGACTTTTACCAACTAAACTGGAAAATCAAGAAAATCCCTACGCAGCTAATTATTTGGAGGACATAATGAAACAAACAGGCGATTTGAATCTCGTAAAAAAAATAAATAAATCAATAGTGCTCGAACATATAAAAGATAATGCCCCTGTGTCGAGGGCCAAAATAGCCGAATTAACCGGACTAACCAAAGCCACCGTGTCGACGCTGGTTAACGAGCTGATCGAGAGCCAGATGGTATACGAAATCGGGACCGGGGCATCTAGCGGAGGCCGCAAACCGATGATGCTTTTATTTAATCAAGCGGCTGGCTATGCGGTAGGCGTCGATCTTGGAGTCGGCCAGATATCGGCTGTGCTCACCGATTTGAAAGGCGAGATCATCGAGGAATACAAAACAGCTCACGCAAACGAATCCATCGATTCAGTTATAGGCACGCTGATTTCATGCATCCACGAAACGATTCGACGCGCTCCGGATAGCCCGTACGGTGTTGTAGGCATCGGAATCGGCATTCCGGGCATTAGCGATGACCAGGGCAATGTGTTATTCGCCCCGAATCTGGGCTGGCAAGATGTCCCGCTCCAGCAGCGGATTGAGCAGGAATTCGCAATTCCAGTGGTCATTGACAATGAAGCTAATGCGGGGGCTGTCGGAGAAAAGCAATTCGGGTCTGGAAAAAATGTTTCTCACCTGATCTATGTAAGTATCAGCAGTGGGATCGGAACGGGTGTTATCATCAAGGAGGAGCTGTACCGAGGAGTTTCCGGCTTCTCCGGAGAGATGGGACATCTATCGATCGAATTAAATGGACGAGCATGCCGTTGCGGTAATGTCGGCTGCTGGGAGTTGTATGCATCAGAGCAAGCACTGATAGATGATGCTCGAAAGCAATTGAATGATCCATCCATTAATTTGGAAGCATTAGCACAACGTGCTGGTAATGGGGATCAAAAGGCTATAGAGCGCTTTGAGCAAACAGGACGATATTTGGGGATTGGATTGGTTAATGTAATTAATTGCTTTAATCCGGAGCTGATCATTATTGGCGGCAGTATCGTTACCGCCAAGGAGTGGCTGCTCCCTCCGATTCTGAGCATAATGAAAAAGCGCTCCCTACCGTTCCCGCGAGCCCAGCTAAGCATTGCATTCTCTGAGCTGGAGGGCCGTTCGACCCTACTCGGAGCGGCTTCATTCGCTATTTCCCGTTTCTTCGCATCTACAAAGGTTATTCTTGAATAATAGTGAAGAGAAGCTTGCCTCCCGTCACGGTGGTTCTTTATCGGGTTCCACAAAACGCCAACTTGTTTAATCCCAGCTGCTTTATCCATGGTTCGAAAAGATAGCGGAAATCATACTTCCGCTATTTTCAAAATAAGCCTATATACGGTTAAATAGAGGAAGCATTCATTCCGTTATCTTACCATTTTTGGTGTGCGAAGCCCCTATTTCCCTAAATAACGGAATTGCAGCTTCCGCTATCTTCTCGGTTTTAACCCAGTGGACTAAATAGAGGAACTTTGAGTTCCGCTAGATAAAGCAAGATACATATACTTGCTGCTCAACGCAAATAGCCGTGAATATGATTCACGGCTACAATTGCATTTCGGGGGTTTACTCCCCCCTGTAGTTTAACTTATCTCCCGATAATACTCTAATGATGCTAATATACCCCTATTATTCCGTTGAACTTCCCGCACCTGTACCTACCTACTCCTGAGCTCGCATTCGCCTCGTACATGCACTTTGCCATGTGTACCAGCACTTGCACTCTCTCTTACCTCACAATAGCACCTACGCTCCAACACCTACTCCTGAACCTGCACATACTCCTCGTCCTGATCTTCGTCTTCTTCTTCCTTAAGAGAACGCTTCTGCAACCACAAGAAGCTAGCCATCAGAATGAATGCGATCAGAGCAAGAAAAGGTATCGTAATAAATCCGAGCCAATTGATGTAATCCTCATTGCACGGCACCCCTACTGTGCATGGCAGCAGCTTGGCCAAGGCGGGAATTTTTTGCTCCGCATAGTGGTAGAGCGATATGCATCCTCCAATAATGCTCAGCGGAAACAAATATGACGCCATCCTGCGATCATTCTTGAAGCACGCCATACCCAGCAATATAGCCTGCGGATACATGCATATGCGCTGAAGCCAGCAAAGCTTGCATGGCTCATAGCCCAAAATTTCACTAAAATACAAGCTTCCCAGCGTAGCTACAAGCGACACTACCCAGGCCAGGTAAAGAGCATATTGCTTAGCGGCTTGAATAATCCTCATCCTGGCTATTCACCCTTTACTGCTTTATCAATCGCTGCTTTAATCGCATTATAATCCATAGAATTATCGAACTTTTTGCCATTAATAAACAGGGTCGGTGTACTGTTCACTTGATTTTTACGGGCAAACGCATTGTGTGCGTCGACCTCATTTTGGTACTTTTTCGATGTAATATCCAGCATGAGCTTGTCATAATCAATCGGCAGATTTTCTTTCTTCGCCAAGTCTACCAGAAATTGAGGAGTCGCCCACTGAACCTTCTCATCACCTTGGTTTTTATACAGAGCATCGTAAAACTTCCAGTAAGCATCATTATTTTGATGAAAAACAGACTGGCCAGCAAGCGCCGCTGTATTCGAATCAGGTCCGATAATGGTAAAATTCATAAAATGAAATGAGGCTAAGCCCTTATCCACATAGTCTTTCTTAATCTGTGGCTCGAACTGCTGGCTGAAATATTGGCAGGATGGACATTTGTAATCCCCTAGCTCCACAATTTTTACAGGAGCATTTGCTTGCCCCAGGCTCGGCATGGTGTCATAAGCGATCTCGACCGGTGCTGCTTTCGGTTGAAAGATAATAACAGCTGCAATAATCGCAACGATAAAAATACCCGTAATCCAAATAAGCCTTCTTGTCGTTCTTTGCTGCTTCTGCGCTTCCAGCTTGCGTTGTTCTTTATAGCTTGCCTTATTGGTATTGTTTTTTTTCAACGGATTCTCTTCCTTTACTATGTGTATAGTTTAATATTCTACTTACTAACGCATGAGGATCATAAACATAACGCTCAACAGAGCAACCACCTGAATCGAAATCATAAGAGGTGCCATTGGCCATTTTAGCTCAAGCTTTCTTTCAGGCTCCAGAATTTGCTGAATTCGATAGTTAATCGAAGCATCTGTGATGGAAACATGCGATACCGGCATCCGCGCGGGAATGCCTCCCCTCAACAGCTTCAGCAAGGCGCTTCCGAGCTCTGCCGAGGTTCCCATACGATGTATGGCGTACTGATCTGCCAGCACTTCCCTCACAATGTTGTAGTTACGCTGAAACCATTTTAAAATCGGAATATACCACAATGCCTTGGCAAAAAGAGACAGCATGAATGTTTTCAAAGGATCTGAGGATCTGGCATGAAACGATTCGTGGTAAAGGACAGCCCTTAGCTCATTCTTGCTTAACAGCTTCAGCAGGCCCGTTGAAAGAACAATACGCCGTTTAAAAAAGCCTGTTGCCAACGCGATAGGCGTCGAGCTGTTTATGACCGAAATCTCCTCTTTGCCTGTTCCGTACTTTCGATTCATTTCGCGGGAGAGCAGCTGGTTGCGGCATGCGGTGATCTTACTTGCAAACCTAATGGACAGATAAGCTTGTCGGATGATCGTAAAAACAAATAAGAAAAAGGTTTGATACACGATGGCTTGAAGCGCATAACCGGCAAAATTCAGCCCATATGCCTGCAGTAGAGTATGGCAAAGCTCAATGATGTTGTAACCCATCCTCCAGTCCATAATAACATGAACCATATACAAGCTCATTTGCAGTAACAGCACACACGAAAACAACGAACATGTGATAAAAATCAACCTCGACCGGTTCTCCCACATAGATTAGGTTTCCTTCTTGAGTTCCTTGATTTTTTGCTCCAGCTTATCCATGAGCATAGGATCGGCCACTTCCAGCGCGTCCAACATATGATTCACCACTAGAGAGCCAAATTCCTCCATAAGCTCATGCGTCAGTTCTTTGGATTGTGCCTCCAGAAATTCAGGCTTGGACAGAACCGGACGGTATAAAAAAGACCTGCCCGCTGCGCGTTTTTGCAAAACACGCTTCTCCACCAGCCTGTTCATAACAGTCATAACAGTGTTAAAGTTGACGACTTTCTCCTCTTCAAGCTTATGCTGTACGTCTTTAATGACCATTTCCTCGCCGTCCCAGAGGATGTCCATTATCTTCGCTTCCAGGGTTCCGAAAAAACGGTTTAATCCACTCTCGTTGTACTTAAAATTATGTATTTTCATTCGGCCACACCTCACACTACAAATTGTAGTGATGACAACTTTAAAAGTCAAGCTTTACCGTCGCTAAGCGCAAAAAAGACCGCCATTTCCCTACAAGGTCAATCGACGGTCTTTTCTGGCTATGTCTCAGGCGTATGAGCCTACAGCTTACAGTATCGGTGATATCTCCAGCAATGCTTTGCGGACGTCCTCCGCGTTAAACACCTCGTCTCCTGTTATGTCTCTCTTAAAGGATAAAAATTGTATAAGTTGATGAACCTGGAATTTGTCTCCAGCTTTCATTCCTGTTAATTCTTGCAGCAGGTCCCTCAAGAGCTGTATCTCATACTCCACCGTAGCCTTCGTTCCATAATTCAGCACGAGCTTCAAGCTGGGGTCCAATATCGCAAAATCATTAACTGCATTCCCTGTTGTTTTATTGACCACCTTGGCCGTTGCTCCAGATTGAAGCGAAAGCTGGCTAAGCAAGGTTCCCACTGTTGTCCCATTCGCGACTCCTATTATTTTATTGCCGTACACAGCGCCAATACTGCCTTTTATGGTAAGAAGCACGGGCCTTAGTACATTTATTTTATATGTGCTCTGAGCACCATTCTGTGCGAGGACCGTCACATTAACATCCGTACTTGGCGAGTTTAAATAAACGCTTTCTGTTACAGAACCTGCAGCCGTAGTTGCAGCAGCGCTCATGCCTGGGTACGTTATGGAGATGCGGCTTAGCGTATCATATACCGCTGCATTAACGGTGATGCTGGTTGCCTTACTGTCAACGGTCGTGGTATAGCTTGTTATATCTTTGGCGAAGCTCGGGCTTAAGCTGGAACCACCACCTAGGGACAAACTGCCTAGTTGAGTATTACCGGATAGCGGATCTGTAACTCTCGTGATACTGAGGTAGTACATACCTTTTGCAATGCCATCCTCAGCCGTAACCAATACAGGTATATTATTGACCCCTGGTACCAGATTTACATGGGCTGTTACTGTGGAAAGCCCAGACACTCCCATTATAGTAACAGTAGCGCCCGGTGATTCAGCTTTGGCTGTAACATTCATGCCATAAACATTGCTCGCTACAGTAGCAGAATACGAATAAATGGAATTCGAAAATACAGGAGTAAGCACGGCTGCATCCGTGGATAATGCGCTCAGCTTGGCATTCATGAGATAGAGAGAGATCGTACCTGGAACTGATACTCCCCCCTCAGTCAATGAGGAAACTCCAATGTATTTTGTACCAGCCGGCAATTCAGTATTATCAGGTATTTGAATTCCGTAAGAGTCTGCTTTGTAATGAAAGTAAGTGTTCTTATAAGATTGCAGCACATGATTATTGTCGTCCATAAAATATATGGCAAAAGCATTGTCATAAACATTTGAATTATAATTCCAGCTCAGATACCCGCTAATTTTATTCGGATCGGGGTTAAAGTCATAGAAATTCACTTTAGTGGGAGCGGTTATTGCAGAATTTGTTATTAAAGGAAAGTTCGTTCGGTTGGAAGTATCATCCGTTACTTGGATTGAATAGTAACTAGAAATCTCTCCATGCCAGTCCAAGGTTGCGATATACAAATCCGGGGCAGATACTCCTACTTGATATTCATAGGGGAGCTCGAAGGAGTACCGCGGTCCACCAGAAGCATGAACAATTCCAATTTGCCGAAAAGCATTGTTGTAACGCTCATAAATTGCATAATGACTGATCCTTGATTCATTCCCTAGTTTATTCCAAGTAATAGTACCTTGAATATATCCGGGCTCCTTATTGGAATCTAGCTGCTGCACATTAAACATAAAGTCGCCAGGGTTATCTCTTAAAGTAATGTATACCGGTGTTTTCTTCTTATCGGCAGAGTCCGTAGAACTTGTCTTATAAAAGCGCAGCTGCTCAGCACCGACAGGGATAGCTGTGTCTGGAACTTCATACCGATAACCCATGCCTCCATTTATTGCAGTCATCTCCAATTTACTCTTTACTGCAAGCGGAGGTACATCCGTTATGATGTTGCCGCTATCATCGGCAAAATACACTTGATAAAAAGAAAAGCTATCATCCTCCATGGAAGGAGCGCCCCATTGGAGAGTACCGGCTACTATCCCTGCAATGAAATTATTATCGTAAAAGTTAGCGTAACTAGAATTTTGCATAGAAATCAATTCAACTGTATACGCCAAATCTCGATCCGTTACACTCAGATTTTTAGAGTAATGGTAGTACTCATACGGCGAATCCTGCACTTTGGTTGTATCTACATGCAGCTCATACTGCCCTGAATCCAGATTGCTGAACACTTTGGTACCATCAGCGGTGCCATTTACAGGATAGATGGGTGCGTCCCAGCTCTCCCCGTTATAATGCATCAAATAAGCATTGTAAGTTGAAGTGGTATCATTGGGATCCAAAATCACCTTAACGGTTATTGAGTTCGATATGTACGCTGCTTGAGCAGCAAAAGGACTCGCCACTAATGCATGACAAACAAACAGCAGCAAAACCATCCATAAAGCTATCATTTTTTTTATATATAAACTTTTCAAAACAATCCTCCATCCGGCACCTTCTCCGTCATGCCTGGTCATTAAGTACATCAATTATTTTAAGTACTAATAGTTAGGATGTCTATACTATTTTCTTCTCTTTTCAGCTGTATAACATATTTTTAGTTCTATAGTCATGAACTCCGGACTTCCCGACACAGAAAAAGAGGCTGTCCCAGAAGAGTATCAGTGAATGAATCAGTCCCAAACTATGTACAAAGACGCCTCCAAAACCACCATGTAAGCGGAAATGGAAGCGTCTTTTTTGTAGGGAAATCCCCATCAGAGTGGGGGTTCGAAAATCGAAAAATGAGTCCGGCCGCTTTTTGGATGTTACTTAAGTGATGGGGCGGCTGCTTTCAATCTAGAGGAGACCATAATTTGTCGGGGCCGCTGCGGAAGGAAAGAAATAGATGGAAATTGTAACGCTAATCCAGCGTGGATATCGCCTGAAATCAATCTAACTGGAAAAACTAACTCTAATAGAGGGGAAATGGTGGATATCAGCCAAAATACGTAGAATTAGCATGAGGAATTCCAGCTATAAGACTTGGAACGCTATTTTCGGAGTAACTAACTTGACATTTTCCTGATAATTGCACGAAGTGCCAGACTGCCATGCAATGCCGTAACCGAACCACGAACCACGAATCCGATACCCGCGATGAGTACGTGCTGGAAAGCGACCTCATCTTATTACACAAGAATATGCAAAAAAGCCTTCAAGTGGAATTGAGGGCTCTTTTGCAACCATCTATTCAGGATACAATGGTGGAGGGGTTGTCTCAAAATGACTTTTGGGACAGCCCCTTCTGAACTCAGTTATTAATTTCGCTGACACTACTTTAATGGAGATATCTCCAGCAATATTTTGCGGACATCCGCCACATCGAACTTGCCGTCTCCCGTAAAGTCTACCTTATTAGGCGATGTAATCAATTGTATAAGTTGATTCACCTGAAGCTTTGTGCCTGAAGGGATTCCTATTAATTCGTATAAAGTATCAGTCAAGGTTTTGAGCTCGTAAGCTGCAGCAACGCGGCTCCCAACCATTAGCACGAGCTTCATACTCGAATCCACAGTGGCAAGGTCATTAACGGCAGCGTCGGTAGTTTTGTTAACCACTTTTGCCGTTACCCCAGCTTGAAGTGTAAGGCTGCTAAGTAATTTTCCTACCGTAGTTCCCTTCGTAATGCCCTCCACCCTGTTGTCTTTCACAACCCCAATGCCATCTTTGATCGTTAGGGTGGGCTTTTGAACATCTAGTGTATAAGTGCCTTCAGAACCATCTTCCGCAGTTACTTTAATCTTAATAGAAGTGGTTGCAGTATTTAGATAGACGGATTCGGTTACACTGCCGCTGGATGGCTTCGGAGAAGCAAGGCCCGATGAGCTAAAGGAAAGCTTGCTACGGGAATCGTAAACTGCAGCTGTTACGCTAATACTCGCAGTATATCTTTCGACGATTACTGTATAGTCGGTATTCTCCTTCGTAAAGCTTGGGCTCAAGCTATAGCCGTCCCCTAAGGACAAGCTTCCCAACTGTATATTGCTTGATAGCACAGGGGCGCTTTTGTTGATGATAAGCGTATAAGTAAGCTCTGTAGTACCATTCTCCGCTTTAACTTTAACAGGAATCCTATTTTCACCTTGGTTCAGGTACACGGTAGTTGTTACTGTTAAAGGTGCAGTCACTCCATTAAGAGTCACTATTGCATTAGCATTCTGAGCCTTGGCTGTTATAACTGTACTATACACACTGCTCGATACAGATGCCGTATAGTTTAGGACTGAGCTTGAAAAAACTGGTGTCAATGCTACCACCGGGTCCGTGGTTAAAGATTCCAGACTTGCATTGCTGCTTGGAACATGTATGAAATCCGAGATGTTAATGACTGCAGGCTTGGAAAGCCCTTCCTCATAACCATTATCGTTATCGAAATAATCCTTCAAGTAGACACCAAGCTTAGTCGCCCCCTCTGGTATTGGAGTGTTAGCTGGAATTCTAAGCGTATACGGAAAGTCGCTATCAGTGGAGCCAGAATAGTAATAATCGTAATAAGCTGACATCAACGGTTCAACCACACTATCATTCTGTCTCAAGAAATAGACTTCAAAATGGTCCTTATAACTCGGGTAAGTCCATTGCAGCTCCCCGCCGATTTTATTAGCAGCAGGGTCAGTATCTGCAAACGATACATTGCCTGGACTTGCAATTCCATCGTGAATATCAGCTGTTAGCCCTTCATGATCAGATATATTGTCAACGAAGGCTACAGATGTATTCAGATTCGAGATTTGATCGCCTTTTGTAATAGCTATGTGATAAATGGGAGGTGAGTCCCATTCATTTAATTCCTTTTTAACAGGGAATGTATAGGTCGTTGAACCTGCTGGGACAGTGGCCACTACCTCCCAACCACCCATCCACTCCTGTTCTCGGAGTATTACGTATGAGCTAATTCCCGTTTCATCTGCCACCCCGTCCCAATAAATCATTCCATCCACTACTCCAAGAGCATGATTGTTATCAATCATGTAAGCATTTCTAGGCATTGCCGTAGGCCGATCCCAAATGTAGGTGAATGCCGGTGTAGCCTTTAGATAAGTAGGAGCGGAGCCTCCTTTAGATTTGTATACCCTGAGTATCACTGCATCTGAAGGAATATCAAGGTCTTGAATCTCTGCATAGATGTATCCGTCGGAATCATATACATTTCTTCCCACTGTTGCAACGGCTTGTCCTACTATCTGCCCATTGCTCTTCTCAAAATACACTTGAAAATCGGTATAATCGTTGTTATCGGGATCATTAGGAGACTGCCATTCCAATACTCCCGAGATTTTTCCCGGTGCGTCATTATCATCAACAAATTCCAGAAAATTGGGCTCTGATATCGATATTAATGTAAAAGGTATCGTTCTACTGTGAGAGAGTATGAACTCGTCATAATATTCATAATACCCTTCCTTAGAGATACTCAATGAATAATGGCCTGGCTCCAGTGCGTTGTAACTATAAGTACCGTTCGACGTAGAGGTAGGCTGGATTACAAATACTCCATCGTTTCTCGACTCTAAAGTGACCGCAGCACCCGAAACTTCTTCATTCGAATTCCAATATTTGAGAGGCACTCTGATAAAAAGATCCTCAATAACATAGCCTGCTCCCCCATTGTCGTAAATCTGATGGATCGACTCTTGGTCAGGCTCGGAATACTTCTTCTTAGTATAAATATCAACCTTGTATTTACCTGATGTCAGATAGTAGGAAGAAATTTCGTGATAATTGTTGCTGTTATCATCCCGACCTTGGGACACACCGTGGGCTATCATACTTCCCCCATTAGCGTCCATTTTATAAATGTCAAAATCGACCTCATTAAACTCCGAATGAATAGGATATTTGTATGTGATATGTAATCGGGTCGGATTCTCTGTATCTGCCGTGATATGAACATCCGTTATGGGCTGAGGAGATGTGTCAAAGTAGGCCAATTCGTACATTTTGAGAGGTACGTTGGTATACTCCAGATCAAACCCTACGCCAAGTACCCCACTTGTATAAGATCCTTGATAGTAATATTGGTTACTCCCAAAGCCCCATACCGTCCCATCCTCCTTATACACAAAGGAGTTCTGGCTTCCTGCCTGGATACTATTAATAGCTGAAACAGACATTAACTTCTCGAAGGAGTATACAGGTTCTTCATAGTCCCTTCCCAGTCTTCCGAAACTTGCATTCCCGGCTCCCCATACGGAGCCATCTGAGAGGAGCATAAGGGTATGGGTGCTGCCCGTACTAATCTCCTTAATGGTTTGGCCTGCAGCAATCGGGACTACCGTTGGACTTGCCTTCTCTGATGCATGATCTCCAGTTCCCAGCTGCCCATTTGTATTAGCGCCCCAAGCATATACGCTACTTCCAGAAACCGCAAAGCTATAGAAAGAAGCTGGTCCCGTCGCGATCATTGAAACATTAGAGAGTGTTGGGATCTCGGTAGCCATTGCCGTACTTGTTGCATTCACTCTGCCCAATGCATCGCTCGTATTTTGACCCCAGGAATAGACCTTTCCATCCTTTAATGCAATAGCGTGATCCATTCCTGCTTTAATTTGGGTAACGCCAGTCATAACCGTCCCTGCATCTCCCACAACCAATTTCGGGATCATGGCTTCAGCAACACTTGGTGAACCTTGCCCTAGCTCATAATGATTGACGTTAGCATCATCATAACCCCATGAGTACACTTGACCTTCAGCAGTCAGCGCTAAGGCAAAGCTGCTTCCAGCAGCAATGGATATGATATTTTTATCAGACAAGCCTTCTACGATAGTTGGACTTGTAATGACACTGCCTGATGTATCCGACAGCTTGTACTTACCCCAAGTCCACACTTGTCCATTCTCTGCGAGTGCAACTGTGAAGTTACCCCCAACGGCAATATCTTTAATCTCTGGCAAGTTCTCTACCTGTACGGGATACTTGTTATGAGCTGACTTATTGTTGCCAAGCTGACTCTTATCATTTACCCCCCATGCCCAAACTGTTCCGTCATCACGCAGTCCTACTGTAAAATTACTGCTGGCGCCGATTTTTTTCGTTATATGTGATGCAACAGCTTGCGCGACAAAAGAATTCGATAACCAAACACCTAAAATAACAAGCAGCATTGCGGGTAGCAAAATAACAATCCTTCGATTCCGTATGGCTTCCAAGTTCTTCCCTCCGATATCCTAACTCTATTAAATATTAACTCTACTAATTATTGTATTTTTAAAATAAACGGTTGTCTATGTGTAATATCTCTCTTTCTGGCTTGGTTTTCATATAATGGGAATCCCTTGGTTGACACCGGCTCCCCTTGATGTTATGTTGAAAGTTGTAAAGGCATTCCGCGAATTACGTGGGGTGCCTTACTGTATTTACAAATACATTTTACATTTAATGTTAGTTATAGATGAGGAGGCAGATGCTTATACTGGTCTAATAAGAAGAAATACGAGTATTAGTGATAGTTTCAAAAAAATAGAACATAAAGGATGATAATTCAATATGATACAAGTCAAGGAATTTGTGGATTCAGATACGTCTTTAGCCGAGAAAAAGGCTAATGTTTTTTTAGCAGAGCTTCAGGACGAGCAAGTTATAAATATTTGTTACGGATCAATGACCAAACCAACAGCATCAGGTATGAATGCACAAAGGAGCACGATCTTAGTTACTTATAAGACAATCAGTAAACAAGGGTAATGGTAACGGAGAATGAAGTAAACAGAAGATACAGGATCTTTTTCAAATCAATTTCTATTGCAGGTTCTCTTCTAATTGTGATTTCTTCGATTTGCTATATAGTTTATATATTTTTGAAATAAATTCCTGTATGGAGGTCGTCATGAAATTATTACTGATTTGTCAAATAGTCCTCGTAAAAAGTGGAATATTCAACAAACCGTAGTAATCTGCTTGCCGGAACAATCGTCCTAAATAAGCCTATGAAAACAAACAAGCAGCCTTCGCCTTCATGGCGGAGGTTGCTTGTTTGTTTTCATTGAAAATATCTTTTTACGAAGGGCTTAGCGCTATAAATACCCACAATTGTTGTACATAATTTCCTGAAGCTTTACATCAATTTCCCCGGAAGAAATCTTAAGCTGATAAGTTTCATTAATTTTGGCCATCAACAGCTGCAAACCGATAGGAGATAAGAAAGATATCTTGTTGCTATTGGGCTCTGCCTGATGAGGGAAAACGATCGTATATGAATCTGTGAACCCGTCTTCCAAATAACTGATTTTCATTCGACTGCCTATTAGCACAGTAGAATTCAGGCTTTCTTCGTTAAATTCGCCAAGTATTTTTTCAAGTGCCGCGGAATAAACGGACAGCAACAGCTCGATTTTACTTCTTTCCTTAGCCGAATTAGGGAAATATTGATCCAGGAAATCTTTTTTCTGCTCATCAAAATAAACAAGCTGATTAATCAGCTGCGTCCGTGATCCCTGCAACAGAAGACTATGGCTCATAGTAGATTTCCCCCCCTATGCGAAGCTGCTCCATTGTGACGAAGAATGCAAGCTTTTTCATATATGCTCCTCCTTGTATAGAAATAAAGGCCTCCCAATGAGGGGGGCCATATAGGTATCTTACCAAATATTCAGGGTATATCCAAGAAAGCATTTTCATTTCATTCATTTAGCCAGTGCAACTTGAGGAACTACAGCTGCCGGAGCACCCAAACTTAACCATGCTTGAGCTGCTGCAATTCTTGCTAACGGCACTCGAAATGGCGAACAGCTTACATAATCCAAACCAGCCTGCTGGCAAAAGAAGATGGATTCCTTGTCGCCGCCATGCTCGCCGCAAATCCCCGTTTTCAATGCAGGCTTCGTATTACGCCCCTCTTTCACAGCCCACTCGATAAGCTGCCCCACTCCTTCGGCATCGAGCACCTGAAATGGATTTTTCGGCAAAATCTTGTGATCCACATAATGGGCAAGAAACTTGCCTTCTGCGTCGTCCCGGCTGTAGCCAAATGTCATCTGCGTCAAATCATTGGTGCCGAAGGAGAAGAAATCGGCATGCTTAGCAATAGCCGCTGCAGTTAGTGCAGCTCTCGGCACCTCAATCATCGTACCTACCTTATAATCCAGGCTCCGTGTTCCAAGCACAGCTTTGGCCGCTTGATCTACAAGCTCCCGCATACGCTGCAGCTCATTAGCATGACCGACAAGAGGAATCATAATCTCAGGGATTACGGTTATTCCTTTGTTAAGGCACGCTAAGACTGCGCGAAAAATAGCAATCGCCTGCATCTCATAGATTTCCGGGAATACGATCCCAAGACGGCAGCCCCGGGTTCCCAGCATCGGATTCATCTCCTGAAGATTCCGCACCTTTCTTATTAAAGCTTCGGTTTTCTTCCATTCATCCTCAGCTTCTGCAGCTGCATGGCTACCGGCTCTCTGCCGTTCTTGATGCAGCAGCAATTCCTCCAGCTTGGGCAAAAATTCATGCAGCGGCGGATCAAGCAGCCTGATCGTGACTGGCAATCCATCCATAGCTTCGAAAATCCCCTCAAAATCACTTTGCTGCATAGGCAAAAGCTGGTCTAATGCCACTTGGCGGCTCTCCGTGTTATCCGCAAGAATCATAGCCTGCACGACAGGAAGCCTGTGCGGCGACATAAACATATGCTCCGTGCGGCATAACCCGATCCCTTCGGCTCCGAACTCTCTTGCCTTGGCTGCATCCTCCGGCGTATCTGCATTCGTCCGCACCTTCATAGACCGGACCTCGTCCGCCCACTTCAATAGCTCCAGCAGCTCGTCGCTCATCTCCGGCTCCTTTAGTGCAACAACGCCGGAGATTACCCGTCCTGTAGCGCCATCCAACGTAATCCAATCTCCTTCATTGAATGTCCTTCCGCCCGCTGTAAACTGGCGAGCCTCCAAATCTATGTGAACCTCTTCACATCCGCACACACAAGGCTTGCCCATTCCTCGGGCTACTACCGCCGCATGGCTGGTCATACCGCCTCTGCTTGTGAGAACTCCTTCCGCCGCTATGACCCCATGAATATCTTCCGGAGTCGTCTCCATGCTTACCAGTACGGAATGTATACCGGAACGGCCCCATTCCTCAGCGGTATCTGCATCGAATACAACCTGCCCCATGGCAGCTCCCGGCGAGGCGGGAAGGCCTGTAGCAACGACATCCAGATGCTCTCCATCTTCTATCGCCCTATGCAGCAGCTGATCCAAATGCTCCATCTCTATTCTTTGCAGAGCCTCTTCCCTGGAAATAATCCCTTCTTTTACCAATTCCACAGCCAGCTTAACGGCAGCCTGCGCCGTACGTTTTCCATTACGGGTTTGAAGAATGAACAACTCCCCTTTTTCAACTGTAAATTCAATGTCCTGCATATCCTTATAATGGCCTTCAAGTCTTGAAGCAATTAGGGATAGGCTGGTGTGAATCTTGGGCATATCGGAATTAAGCTTCGCTATGGGAAGAGGTGTGCGCACACCTGCAACTACATCCTCCCCTTGGGCATTCGTTAAGTATTCGCCATAAAGCAAGTTTTCTCCAGTTGAAGGATTACGCGTGAACAGAACACCCGTGCCGCTCTCTTCACCCATATTTCCAAAAACCATAGATTGAATATTAACCGCAGTACCCTGTTCATCGGGAATCGAATATAGCTTACGATAAATAATAGCTCTTTGATTATTCCAGGAACGGAACACCGCCTCTACCGCAAGCTGCAGCTGTGCATATACATCTTGTGGAAATTCCTTGTTAGCCTTCGATCGGATTACAGCCTTATATTGAGTAATCAATTCCAGCCACGCTTCCGCCGGAACCTCTTTATCCGTGTGGACTCCATGCTTCTCCTTCAATTGATGCAGCAGTCTTTCAAAGTAAATTCCCTCTATGTCAAAAACCACATTGGCGAACATCTGAATAAGCCGCCGGTAGCAATCATAAGCAAAACGTTCATTACTTGTATGCTGGGCTAAAGCTTGAACGGTCACATCATTCAACCCAAGATTCAGTATCGTATCCATCATTCCGGGCATCGAACTCACAGAGCCTGAGCGGACCGATACAAGCAGCGGATCGCTGCTTCCACCAAACTGCTGGCCTTTCCTTTGCTCCACCTGCTTTAAGGCTGCACGTATTTCGTCGAACAATCCTTCCGGCAGCCTTCCCCCGTTAGCATAATACTCCCGGCAAGCGTCCGTACTCACTGTAAAACCTGGAGGCACAGGCAATCCGATGTTTGTCATCTCCGCCAGATTGGCGCCCTTCCCCCCAAGGAGCTTTTTCATGCCGGCATGGCCTTCTTGAAAGTGAAGCACTCTTTTATTATTCATTGATAAGTTCCTCCTGATTGTTCTTCGCGCCAATGCCGGAGCAGCTGCTTCTCTTACAAACGGTATAGTAAGTAGTCACTTTTTCTGTATCTTGAGTCGCAATAACTTCCCCGCAATGCTTGCAAATAATGACTCCCAGCTCCAACTGCTGCTTGCCTACAATTTGATTCATTAGATTCATAAGATACCCGCTCCTTTAGCAATTTTGTTGGCAAGCATAGCTGCCACATCGATAACACGACAGGAATATGCCCACTCGTTGTCATACCATGCCAGCACCTTCATTTGATCTCTCGTTACCATCAAAGAAGGTCCATCAATAACAGCTGAATACTCACTCCCTATAAAGTCGGAAGAAACCAGAGGCGTATCCACCATGCCCACATATTTACTCATTTCACCAGCTACAGCCTTCTGCAGTACTTGCATGGCCTCATCGTGTGTAACGACTCTACCGAGCTGTACCGTTAAATCCACCAACGATACATCAGGGGTCGGCACCCGAATAGAAATACCTTGAATAATGGGAGCCAAATGCGGCAGCACATCCGTTAAAGCTTTCCCCACCCCCGTAGAAGTGGGAATTATCGATTGTGTACAAGCTCTCGCTCTACGCAAATCTTTGTGCGGGTTATCCATATGATTCTGATCGCTTGTAAAAGAATGGACGGTTGTCATCCAGCCGCTCTTCACAGCAAAGGCTTTGTCCAATATATGCAGAAGCGGTGCTACACAATTGGTAGTACATGAAGCGGCTGATACAATCCGGTGCTGATCAGGATTGTATCTGCTGTCATTAACCCCCATCACCACAGTTAAGTCCGCTTGCTTCGAAGGGGCTGTAATAATTACTCTTTCGGCACCTGCCGCCAAATGCTTTCCCGCTCCCTCACGATCTGTGAACTTCCCTGTTGCATCGATGGCGATATCAACACCCAGCTTCCTCCATGGAATGAATGAGGGATCTCTTTCATTCACCATTTCAATGACATTTTCGTTAATGAACAGCTTTCCATGTTTAACCGTTATATTGGCATCCCAACAGCCATGTATGGTGTCATATTTCAATAAATGTGCCACCGTTTCAACCGGGTATGAACAGTTGATTGCTGAGATGGCAATACCGCTTCGTTCATCTGATAATGCCTTTCTAACAAGCAGTCTGCCGATTCTACCCATCCCGCTAATGCCAATTTTGCTGTTCAAATTATCACAACCACCTTTTAAAAATTATGATATATAATACATACCATATAATTATATATGATGCAATAATTAATTTGAACCTTTATCAATATGACATACTTTAATTTATTTTTGACAATTATGTGTTATCTTCTCTAGCTATGCCGCTTTTCAGCATGTTATAATCTGATCGAAGCGTATTCGGTGAAGCTTCAAGCCAACCTTGAAATTTCGGAGGAACGACATTTTGCACAAAGTTACGGGAGCCATCGACAGTCAAACCAGGTGTACGCATTATCATAGTGAATTGGACATAATAGCCATTAAATTCAAGTGCTGTGACACCTACTACGGATGCTATTTTTGCCATGAGGAAACGGTTAACCATGAGGCTGTTGTATGGCCCAAGCTGGAATGGCACACCAAAGCTATCCTATGCGGACATTGTCAAACAGAGTTATCTATACATCAATATTTGAATAGCGGCTATGCATGTCCTTCATGCAAAAGCTCATTCAACCCCGGCTGCAGCAACCACAACCATTTATATTTTGAGTCAGCGTCTGAATAGCAAAAAAACAGCGAAGACTTCCCATGCCACTAGCCATTAGCAGCATGGGGAGCTTCGCTGTTTGCGATCGCTTTATTTCAAACTCCGTGAAGTTCTGGCCTAAGCCTTCCACTTCAACAATTCATCAATGATTTGATGCTGGCCTATAGGCGTCCAGCTCATCCCAACCCAATTCGGAACTTCCCGGGTTTGATTGTTCCTAACGGCTTTCATCCCACTCCATGAGGTTGTTTTCTGAACCTCCGCAAATAATTCAACCTCCTCCGCCAGAGGAAGATGCTTATACATGTACAAAAAATCCGTTTCAAAGGGCGGCAAACTCCCTAAAGCAAACTGCCTGTTCCGTTCGCCGAGAGGGACACAGCTGCCCGGCCTCAAGTTCAGCTCATTGTATAACAGTTCGTTAAGAGGATGATCCACTAATCCCTGTACCCTGATTATTGTACTGTACAGACGAATGAAGGACACCGTCTCCTCTCCTATAGTTTGAGCCAAAATGTTGCGGGCATATTTCACCTTCAGCTCCAACTGGCTGAAGTTTTGCTCCGCCTCCTTCTCCCTTCCGACCAATTCGGCAATCTTCATATGGTTAACACGCCAATCAAAGGAAAAATCCAAAATAACAGTGGGCGCGATTTGCTTTAATTGCTCCTGAAAGGGCAGATGCCTGTAATCTGCGATAATTAGATCGGGATGCGCTTGACGCATCTCATCCAGTTGAGCCTCCATGAACCGTTTATTTTGCTCATCCGTGCAATTTCTGTATGTATAACGGTTCATTTCAACAAGCGGCTCGATGCCTAAAGATCGCAAGTTATTCTCATAACGGAAGCAGGAAGCGACGGCCACCTTCAGCTCCCTCCTTTTGACATACACGGTTGGAGAAATTCCGACAGTACGTTTGAACATTCGGCTAAAGTAGAACTCGTTGCCGAAGCCAACTGAATCCGAAATTTCCTTGATCGAGCAATCCGACTGCTGCAGAAGCTGCTTCGAAGATTCGATTCGAACATGATTTAAATATTCAACCGGCGATACGCCCATTGCTTTCTTAAAGCTCCTCGAGTAGGAAGTCGGAGTTAGTCCCGCTATGTCCGATAAAGCCTCCAGCTTAATTTTATTTGTAAAATGTTTATGCATATAACTGATGCTTTGATCTATTCCCTTGCTCTTCTCCTCTATTTCATCCTGCTCCGGCAAATCCTGCAGCATCAGATAAATAAGGCTTTGGAATAGCAGCTGCAGCTCAGAAGGACTTTTCGACCGAGCTTTACTTTCCTCATGCAGCTGCTTCACACGATCGAGCTTTTGCTTCACATTTTTCAGTTGAATTTTGCCATAGGGGAGTAGAGAGGTCTGTTCAGCATGGGTGCTCCATGAGCCTTTATGTTTGGAAATAGTCACTCTGCTTAAGACCAGCATGTAATATTCGGCCATGTCCGAATCCAACAGCACTTCGACAGCCATTTGGGGAGTAAGAAAGAACGCTTGATTAGGAGTAATTTGCAGAACTTGATCATCTATACGCAGCATTCCTTTACCTTGGGTCACTATACACAGGACATCGCCAGGAATCTTTTGCAAGCGTAAAGTGCTGTTTTTTTTATAACGGCGTTTATGAATTGAAGAAAGGAGTACAAGGGGATATCTTTTGGGGGTACCTGGCAGCATATGCAGCCTCACCTTCCTGTCCAAGGTCTCTTGGTGGAAACACAGCAATAAGTGTCCGTCTGCTCTCGTCTATGGAAAGCAAACCGGACACTTGAAGACGGTATTTTCACCCATGCCAACTATGATAATCATTATCAATTAGTATAGCTGGTTTCCGGGCATATAGGAAGGACTAATATTAGAGAATTCTCATCGCTGCTTTAAATGAAGCCAGGAACTAGGAACTAGGGCTACTCCGAATCAATGATGGTCAGCAGCTCCTCAGCTGGCTTGCGCGGCTGTACCGGAGGCACAGATGCCGGATAACCAATATGCAGGATACCGACTATTTTCTCACCTGGCTGTATACCAACCGACTGATGAAACTTGGGAGCATAATTGTAATTATTTGTTTTCCATACAACTCCGAGACCCTGCTCCCATGCGGCTAGCTGAAAATTCTGAATCAAAGCGCATACCGCCCCGTAATCCTCATCCCATTGTTTCTGACGCGGGTCCTCCTTCATAATAACGACCAAATGCGCAGGCACCTTCATAAAGTAATCCCATTTATGCTGTCCGTACTTCACCTTATCTTCAGCGGAATAGGTCTGGATCATCGCATCAGCGAAGGCTACTCTTCCCTCTCCCTTATAAAGTATAAATCTCCAAGGCTGCCTATTGCCATGATTCGGTGCCCACACCGCTACATTCAGCAGCTCCTGCAGCAGCTCAGTCGAGACCGGATCGTTATTGAATGCTCTAATGCTTCTTCTCTCTTTGATCAGATCTACAATGGATCCCGCATATTTCATTTCTAATAAACTCATAATTGTCCCTCCCTAGTAGTTTTGCTTTAGCAAAATTTGCTTCACACGCGACTGTGTTATCTTGAATTTCGTTTGGTGTACAGCAAATAAATGAAAAATGGCGCGCCGACGGCCGACGTGAACACACCGACTGGAACATCCAGTGGAAGGAAGAACGTCCGTCCTGCAAGATCCGCAAATGTCACAACAATCGCGCCTAATAAGGCGGACACCGGGAGCACGCTGTCGAAGCTTGCTCCAACCAGCTTGCGCGCCATATGAGGCGCGATTAATCCAACAAATCCAATGCCTCCTGCAACTGAAACTGCCGAGCCCGCTAGAGCTACGCTGACCAACAGCAGCAACAGTCGGTTAAATTCGACCCGGCTTCCCGCACTAGCCGCGATATCATCACCGAGTTGGCCAATATTGACATGACGAGCCAATATAAATGCGATCGGAATGAGGATAAGGGTCCAAGGCAAGACGGTCAGAACATTTTCCCAGTTGGAGGCGTAGATCGACCCTGTCAGCCATAAATAAGCTTGACCGGCATCGTTCTTCGGGCTAAAGACGATCATCATCGTTGTTGCAGCGGACATGAGGGACGACATCCCGATCCCAACCAGGATAAGGCGAATGGGCGTTACTCCTTTTTTCCAGGCAAGCAAATACAAGAGAATGGCGACAATCCCGGCTCCGAGCATTGCGGAGACAGGCAGCAAGCGAACATTTACAACACCCGATAAGTAAGTAATAAACGATACTGCGGCGACTGAAGCGCCTCCCGTAACCCCCATAATATCCGGTGATGCCATAGGATTGCGGACAATACCTTGCATGATCGCTCCTGCTGCAGCCAAAGAAGTGCCAACAAGGATGCCGACTATTATACGTGGCAGGCGAAGCTTTTGAATGACCATCGTATAATCGTCTGCTCCCACTCCCAGCAAGCTGCGGACGACATCCAGCGGTGAAATGTACATCTCTCCGATGCCAATACTAATAACAGCAATAGCTATACAGGCAACAAGCAGTGCAAACGATATAAGAATTGTTTTCTTATGAATTAGAAATGAAAGCTCTCCGCGTTTGAACCGAAAGGGAATATGCTGCTTCATGATTTAACCAGCCCCCTCCGCGCAATATAAATAAAGAACGGAGCCCCGATAATCGCTGTCATAACACCGACCGGCATTTCCTCGGGAATCATAATAAATCTCGCGCCTATATCAGCAAGAATCAACAGAATAGCTCCGAGAACCCCACAGTACGGAATAACCCAGCGATGATCGCTTCCAACAATAAACCGTGATATATGCGGGATGACGATACCGATAAAACCAATCGGACCTGCCACGGAGACTGAACCTCCTGCCAGTACAATAACAATGATTCCTGCCGCTACTTTAACGAAGATCGTCTTCTGTCCCAAACCTTTCGCAGCATCCTCACCCATCATCAGCAGGTTCATGTCTCTTGAAATCAACCATGCAGCTGCCCAAGCCAAAGCCATATAAGGTAATACGGCTAGTAAATTGTCAGGCGAACGGCCTGCAATCGTGCCGGTCAACCAGAACAATACGGTGTTCAAGCCTTGTTTGTTCAATACCAGAATTCCCTGAGTAAAGGATGAAAACAGTGCGGTCATCGCCGCACCTGCCAATACGATCTTCAGCGGAGTTAATCCGTCTCTCCCAAGCGAGCCCAGAATATATACAATTACCGCTGCTGCCGCAGCACCTAGGAATGCAACCCACATCAGCACCTGCATGGAAGAAACAGACAAGGCTGTTGCTGCTACAACAACCAGGAAGGTGGCCCCCGCATTGACCCCAAGCACGCTGGGTGAAGCAAGCGGATTGCGAGTCAAGGTTTGCATAAGTGCGCCAGCGATCGCGAGGCTCGCTCCAATAGCTGCCGCAATACAAGCACGTGGCACTCGAGTTGTTCGAATAATGATCTGTTCGCTGATCGCTTCATCGTAATGGAAGACCGAAATCCAAGCCGTATGTAGATCATAATTAGCTGCTCCGAATAAGATGCTTGAGATCATGCATAGGACCAGCAGCAGAATACCAGCCAGCAGCCCCGCTGCTTTCCCTAGATTCGTTTTCATAAAATTAAGCTCATTCCCTCGCAATGCGTCCTATTTGATTTCAAAATATTTGTACAAATCATCCAGCAGCGCTTTAGCGGCAAGAGAGCCGCCAGACAAATTCCAGGTAATCGCATCCACCTTGAAATATTTCCCGTTCTTCGCGCCTTTCAAGTTTTTCCAGAGCGGGTGGGAGGTCCATTCGTTCAGGGTTTTCTCTGTAGACAGGTCACTCGCGCTCAACTGGGTAACATCGAAAATATAATCCCCATCCAATTGCGCCATCTGCTCTTTGGAGGTGATAGAAAGGTACGTCTTCCCTTCCACAATTTGCGATTTGGGCCGTCCCAAACCAAGTTCCTTAAAGATACTTCCGGCAAACCCCGTACTATAAGCACGTGCGCTGCCATCCTTCTCAAAACGAATGATTGAGACTTCCGTTTTCGCTAAACGGTCTCCCGCCTTTTGTTTAAATTCGGCAACTCGTTTATCCCAATCGCCAATAATTCTTGCGGCTTCATCATCCTTGTACATCGCTTCCGCACTAATTTTTAGATTGTTCTTCCAATCGAACAGCTCTTCCATAATAATAGTCGGTGCGATGCTGGAGAGCTGCGGATATATCTTTTCATGGCGTGACTTCTGTCCGATAATCAAATCAGGCTTCAACGCTATAATGGCCTCTACATTGGGCTGAATTTCATCTCCAAGATTTTTGACCCCTTCCATATTGGCACGCAGGTACTGGTACCACGGTCTTTGATCCCAGGACTCCACGGCCCCAACCGGCTTAACTCCCAGATTGATGATGATATCGTTCATACCGTTGAAGAGCACCACGACACGTTCCGGCTTTTTC
The DNA here is from genome assembly GCF_042676305.1 of Paenibacillus sp. GCM10027630. Classification (NCBI taxonomy): domain Bacteria; kingdom Bacillati; phylum Bacillota; class Bacilli; order Caryophanales; family Paenibacillaceae; genus Paenibacillus; species Paenibacillus sp. GCM10027630. Next base: position 102,302 of record NZ_JBHTGY010000008.1, read on the forward strand.
TTCAAAACCGTTGTGCCCATAGCATGCTTGATTGTTCTTTCGGCGGCATCAGATTTGCCTTGGTCCTTCGATGCAGCAGGATCAGCGGATGCAGCCTTTCCACTTGTACTTGAAACCCCACTCGGCGACACGGCTCCACAAGCGGTAACGGCCAACGAGAGTATAAGAATTATGATTATTTTTAAAGCCTTCATTCACTTCTTCCTCCTTGTACAGCTAAGCAAACATCAATCATTGAGAATTATTATCAATTATAAAAGGTCGATACCCCATTGTACATGTCGGATTATATCCGTTTCGTACACTTAATTTATCTGTCCCCAACAAAATATCCCCACAAAGTGGGTCTTGCTTCGAAGTTGATTCAGATACTTTGCGGGGAGCCCCAAAACATATAAAGCTATATATGCAAAAAAAGACCATCAAAAGCATGGCCCCGCTAGCCATACTCTTAACAGCCTTCAAAACTAACAATCATGTAGGGACAACCTTATTTCCATGGCAGAAGCTTTCGCTCAAGCCACTGCAGCCCACGGTTAAAAAGAAGCCCTAATAAAGACAAAATTAGAACACCAACCATTAGCTTTGTCGTAATCATCAAATTCCCGTAATGAAGAATCATCGAACCGACACCTTTTTGGGCTGCGATCATCTCCGCCGCTACCAGCAGCAGCAGGGAAGTTCCAGCCGCAAGCTTAAGACCGGCAAAAATCATCGGCAAAGCTCCTGGAAGAATAACCTTCCGAATAACATTCAAATGGCTGGAGCCGAACGTAACTGCCGCTTTAATCCAAATAGGATCGACATTCTTGACTCCCGAGAACGTATTTATTACAACCGGGAAAAATACACCTAATGCAATCATAGTGAATTTAGGGGTTTCCCCGATACCAAGCCAAAGAATAATCAAAGGCAGCAAAGCGATTTTGGGAATCGGATAAATCGAATACACGACAGGAGAGAGTATAGCGTCCACCCAACGCGAAAATCCTAAAATGAGCCCGAAAATAATACCGCAACCAGCACCTATGGCATAACCGATGGCAATCCGGTATAAGCTAGCCAGTATGTTTTCGTGCAGCTCGCCACTTGACAGCATTTCCCACCCGGCTGCCAATATTAGGGAAGGCGCCGGCAAAAACAACGGCGGGACTATTTCCAGGCGACAGACCAGCTCCCACAGAATTAAGATTCCGACAATCCCTATAATAGAAGCATAACCCGGAATCTTTTGCTCCAGGAAGGACACGCGATTACGGATAACATGGCGCTGCTCTCGTCCTTGCGCTGAGGCTTGGGCGGGATTCGCGGCGGCTTCTCTTGATGTTTGATTCATTGCCTATCCCTCCTTCAGCGCTTCTTGTGCATCATGCCGGATTAGCTGCCAGATTTCATCGGCATAACGTTCAAAAGCAGCACGATGCTGCTCTTGATCCCTTCCCATCCTTGGCAAATCAATCTGAATCACTTCTTTGATTTGTCCTGGATGACGGGAAAGCACAATAACCCGATCAGCCAAATAAACGGCCTCCTGAATATTGTGAGTGACATATAACGTACTTAATCGGGTGCGATTCCAAATGGAAAGCAGCTCCTCTTGCATCAGCGTTCGTGTCTGAGCATCCAGCGCCGAGAATGGCTCATCCATCAGCAGCAAATCAGGTTCAACGGCAAGAGCCCTCGCAATGCCTGCACGTTGGCGCATTCCTCCCGATAGCTGCTTCGGATAAGCCGATTCAAATCCGGTGAGACCCACAAGATCAATGAAGTGCTGACCTTTCTCCCGCTGCTCCTGCTTGCTTGCCCCCTGCTCTTCCAGACCGAATACAACATTTTCATAAACCGTACGCCAAGGAAAGAGCGCAATCTCCTGGAAGACAATTCCTAGCCGGGGCTCCTTTTGAGAGGTCATCCCTTCAAAGTACACCTCACCGCTGGATGGGGATAATAGACCACCTACGATGTTCAGAAGTGTAGACTTCCCACAGCCGCTAGGGCCGACCAATACAACAAACTCCTGCTCTTCGATTGTAAAGTTGATGTTTTGAAGCGCAGTAACTTCACGTTTCTTCGTGTCAACGAACCGCTTTTCCACGTTGTTTACGACGATTCTCATGATATTATTTCCCCAGCTTCTGTAAGGCTTCATCCAATAAGCTGGTATTAACAATCCCCGCAGGATCAATTGCTTTGTCAATCAGCTTCTCTTTAGCATACCAATCCGCTTGTGTCTTGATATCAGTCGCCAAGAGTTTGCCGTCTCTATCCATGTAAGGAAGCCCCTGCTTCACATTTTCTTCAGGCTGGTCTGTATATTTGGCAACAATTTTGACAACCTCATCATAATTGGCGCCAGGTACGATTTTACCATCCTTTTGAACAAGCACCGCGTCATAGTAATAACGTGTAGCCTTAGCATAAGCCTTCAAAAAGCGTACCGCTGCATCTTTATTGCCTGCAAGCTTAGGCGAGAAGAACAAACCGGATGTTTGGTATTCAATTTCATCCCCTACTTGTGCTACAACCTTGCCATATCCCTCTTTCACCACAGCGGTGATATTCGGTTCATTAAGCATAACCGCATCAACCTGCTTGCTTTTGAGAGACTCCATCAATCCTTTAATGCTGTTCAAAGGCACCAGTTCAACATCTTTAAGTGTCAAGCCATGCTTCTCGAGAAGTCTTCCTACCATATAATGGTAAGTAGATCCAGTCTGAGTAATCCCGATTTTCTTCCCTTTTAATTCATTTATAGCTTTAATAGCCGAATCTTTGGGAACCATTAAGGCCGTGGACGAATAGCCCTTTTGTTCTCTTCCTTTATCAGCCACGATAACAAGCTTTTGACCTCCGGCTACCATGTTGTATAAGCTTGCTGTAATTCCGGTAGCGCCTACATCTACACTCCCGCCTGCCGTAGCCACTGCAATAGGCTGTGCCGCGTCAAACCATTTAGGCTTAGCCTCAATATTCTCTTCCTTGAAAAAACCTTTCTCAATCCCAATAAATAAAGGGGCGGAGCTAGCTAGCTTGAGCATGCCGATGTCCACCGAAAGCGCTTCAGCTTTTGCTGGTGCTGCTGCATTCTCTGGTGCTGCGGCTTCTTTTTTTCCACAGCCGGCCAGAGCGGTCGTTACCAAAAGTACCGCGGTTAATGCGAGAAGTGATGCTTTTTTCATTTCTGTGTACCCTCCAGTTTTTCATTGTTGAATTAAATCCTATAAGGATTCGACAACGCCATTAGGTTTTCCTGCGAAAATTCTTATTTTTATTGAACATTGTTTAAATAATTAATCTTAAAAAATCTTTTAAATTAATGTTTCCATCTTAAAATATTTACATTTTCTACCTGAAAAATTCTAGTCATATACATGATCTGTCCTGTATGATAGCTATAGTGTACCGTTACGTGATACAGCAGCTCCATCAATTGTCGGTTGGAGGACGCTATCCCCGCATCAGGAGGATAATAGACGGTTACTTCACGGTGAAGATCTTCCTCTGAAAGTGTGCCCAGAATCTCCCGCGACTTCTCCCTCACTGCATTCAAATGCTCTGAGAGCTCCTTGCACGTGTATCCGCCTTCTGCCAAAAACTCAGCTGAACGTTCCCGAATATATGGATAGCCACCTATACTGTTTACAATATTGTGATATTCGTTCCCCGCCAGATGAAGGCATAAGTTGCCTACGCTGTTCGTTCCTTCCCGCAGCTTTTTCCACAAAACCTCATCGGAAATGCGGGTTAACGCAAGTTGAATTTTCTCAAGTTCTTTGTCAAGCAAGTTCAATGTCATTGGTATGAACAATTGTATTTCCTCCCTAGCAGCCTATGTTTTCGTTCAACAGTACTCAATAGTACAATAAGTTCAGCGCTACTGAAAACTTATACCTGCTGATAGTATGAAAATAGACCGCCCCTACTTAAGGATTCGGTCTAACTTCATATTGCCATGCCCATTACTAGCCTTCCCTATATAGCTTCAATCAAACGCGCCAATAACGCAGTGCGCAAAGGAATCTCATCGATTCGCACATACTCGCGTGGAGAATGCGCGAAGTCCCCGCGCGCACCTAGACCATCGAGCGTCGGTGTACCCGCAGCCGCTGTGAAGTTGCCATCGCTAACTCCACCGGTCGCCGTCTCCTCCAAAGCGAGACCGAATTCAGCCTTCGCCAGTTCCCGAGCGAGGCTGTACAGCGATGCAATAGCATCGGTACGCTCCATCGGAGGGCGCATCATGCCGCCGGTAACCGTCAGCTCAGCGCCTGACAGAGACGGAGTCAGCGAAGCGAACTCCGCTTCGATCCGCTCGGCTTCATCCAAAGTAGCGATGCGCACATCGATCTCTGCTTCTGCATGATCCGGCACGACATTGCTGCCGATACCTCCATGCACAAGGCCAACATTAACTGTTGTCCCGATATTGTAATCGGTCAGCTTGTGCATGAACTGAATTTGGTGAGCTAGCTCTTGAATCGCCGATATCCCTTTCTCCGGATTTACACCCGCATGAGCGGATACCCCTTTTACCGTCAGCTTATACCGGCCGCTTCCTTTGCGGGCTGTCTTGAGCGCACCGCTCGGCTCCATAGGCGGCTCCAGAACAAAGGCTCCAGCAGATTGCATAGCTGCCGATTCAATAAATTCCCGAGAAGTTGGGCTGCCGATTTCTTCGTCGCTATTGATTAACAGTACGATCCGTTTATCCTCTGGCAAACGCCCTGTATCCTGCAACGCCTTAATTGCAAAAATAGCTTGCAGCAGCCCTGCTTTCATATCATAAACACCGGGACCATAGGCTGCTCCGTCCTCGATTCGAAACGGACGTCGCTGTGCTTCACCACTGGGCCAAACCGTGTCGTAATGACCTACGAGAAGAATTTGTTTGGCTCCGCTTCCCGCAACACATAGAAGTCGATCTCCCGCAATTGCATGCGGGATCCGTTCAACCCGACCACCGATCAACCGGCTAAACTGAGCCGCATACCAATCAGCAGTCAGATCGCATTGAGCTTTATTTCGGGAAGGAGAGTCCATATTTACGCTTTCCTCCAGCAGCTGAAGCAGCTCTGGAAGATAAGATTCGATTTGTTTCAGAAGTGATGTTTGTGACATGATGTAAGGTATCTCCATTTAATGGGAATGCGAATTGGATCCAAACAATCGATCCAAACCATAAACGCGTTCCAAAATAATAATAAATACAAGACTTAATAAAATAACAACCGATGAAATGGATGCAACCAACGGATCCAATATCTCCTGCATATAGCTAAAAATAGCAAGCGGAAGTGTTGTGGTCGAAGGAGAAACAAGAAACAACGATACGGTAACATTATCGAATGAGGTCAGAAAAGCAAAAATCATCCCTGACATGATAGCTGGCCTTAATAAAGGAAGTGTAATATCCCAGAATACATTGAAGGGCTTAGCTCCCATAATGTAAGCTGCCCGCTCCAGCGTATAATCGAAATTGCTCAGCCCTGTCAAAACAAGCCTCACAACATAAGGAATAGATATCAGCACGTGAGCCAGCAGCAGTCCAATAAAAGTACCGGCCAATCCTATCCGGGTAAAAAACAGCAGCACCGCAATACCGATAATTAAAGCCGGTACAGTTAAGGGTGAGAGCAGCAGTCCATTGATGACTCCACTGCCACGGAACTTATACTTATGCAGCGCAAGCCCTGCCAGCGTACCTATGATCGTTGAAATAACAGCGGTCAATGCGGCGAGCTCCAAGCTGAATATAAATGAATCCACAAATTCGGGACGGTCAAATATTTTGACATACCACATAAAAGAGAATCCTACTGGTGGAAACGAAAGATATTTTACCGAAGTCAACGAGGTCGGGATAATGATAAGCAAAGGTGAAATGACGAACAGCACCACGAAAAAAGTAATGATACCAAGCGGAGAAATTTTCTTTATCATGTGTTAAACACCTCTTTATAACGCTTGGTTTCGATTAAACGGGTGAACAAGGCTACCAGCGCAATCGTTGAGGCCAACAGCAAGAAGGCAATGGCTGCCCCAAGCGACCAATCCAATTGGGTCATTATTTTCTCATAGGCAATAACAGGCAACACCTTCACGGATGTCCCTCCCATCAAAGCCGGTGTAACAAAAGCACTCATGGACAGGCTGAAGACAAGCGTTGTTCCAGCGACCATCCCTGGCAAGGTAAGCGGTAAGGTGACGGAAAAGAACGTACGCAGCCTGCTGGCGCCTAATATACCTGCCGCTTTATATAACGAGCCATCAATCTGGTAGAGACTGGTCGCAATCGCCAAAATCATGTAAACCAGCAAAGAATCCGTTAAACCAATGATCACTCCAAGCTCGTTATACAGCAGCTTCAACGGTTTATCGATCAGTCCAAGCTGCAGCAAGGTATTATTGATCCAGCCCTTATCCCCCAGAATAATGACCCATCCAAAATTACGAATAACAACGCTCACCAGATGCGGAGATATAATTAAAAAAGTAACAATTCCCCGCATTCTGCCTGACGCTTGAGCCATATACAATGCCACAGGGAAACCTAATACTAAGCAAGCCAATACGGTAAGCAAGCTCACTTTGATCGTACGCCACAAAACTTGAATATAATAAGGATCCTGAAAGAACAGCAAGTAATTTCCGAAGGAAAAATGCTCCTGCTTGTCTTGAAAGCTGAACATCAGAATATAGAGCATCGGAAGTAAAAATACCCCCATCACCACCGCAAGTCCCGGTGCCAGCAGCAGAGTGGCGTTTCGCGTCAAACGGCTACGGCCCTCGCTCATTGTCCCTGCCCCTTTCCGGTGAACACGAATATATCCTCAGGCTTCCAATCCAGATATACGTTTTGCCCTTGTGAGAATTGAATCATTTGCTGTACCGTCTGGATACGTACTGTGAGCGAATAGTGTCCTACTTCAACCTCACATTCCGTGTAGGCGCCAAGGAAGGAGGTCTGCTTCACAATACCCTTCACCTGATTAACGCCATCCATTACCACTTCTTCCGTATTCAAACCGATTTTCTCAGGCCGAACATAGATAGAGACCTTTTCTCCAATCCCAAAGCTGCCATCTCGGCGATCGGCAAGAAGTGTGAAGCCGGCATCGGTTTTTAGCATAAGGGTGTCGCCATTCGTTTCCTCAACTATCCCCTGCATGCGGTTCGACTTCCCAATAAAAGTATGAACAAACTCTGAAGCAGGACGATTGTAAATATCCCAAGGCGTACCAATCTGTTCTACCTTGCCATGATCAAGAACGACGATACGATTGGAGAGATAGAGCGCCTCTTCCTGATCATGCGTTACAAAAATAGTAGTAATTCCAATTTCCTGCTGCAGCCGCTTCAGCTCATCCCTTAGTTCCTCGCGCAGCTTAGCATCCAAATTACTCAAAGGCTCGTCCAGCAGAAGCAAGGACGGCTCCGTTACCAAAGCCCGCGCAATCGCAATCCGTTGTCTCTGTCCGCCGGACAGCTGCTTAGGATAACGCTCCGCTACATGAGGCAGCTTTACCAGCTCAAGGATGGCATTCACTCTGCGAGCAATTTCCGCTTTAGCGACTTTACGAAGCTTCAGCCCATAGGCAACGTTCTCAAATATCGTCATATGCGGAAATAGCGAATAGGTTTGAAACACCATTCCCAGCTCACGTTTGTTGGAAGGCACACCATTCATTCGTTTTCCTTTAATCAGCAAATCGCCTTGATCCGGTTCCAAAAAACCGGCAATCATATTCAATGTGGTTGTTTTACCGCACCCGGATGGGCCGAGGAAGGAGACACATTCTCCCTGCTCGATTCGCAGATTGAAGCTGTCTACAACTACATTCGGACCAAATTTCTTCTGGATGTTTACTAGTTCGACGTCAATGCTTTTGGCCATCTATTATCACCTATTTCCCGACTTTAGGAGCAACTTCTTTATTAAAGCGATCGAGCCATTCCGGCATCTTGCTGCCCACAACTTCCGCATCGAATTTAACTACCTTGCTGCGATCAAAGCTCAGCTTCTTTGCTAGATCTTGAGGCAGATTTACCGGAACAGCCGGGTTGTAATAAAGCTTGGAACCATACATAGTCTGTACTTCATCTGTCAGCAGAAAATCAATAAACAGCTTGGAGGCATTAGGGTTTTTAGCGTCTTTTACCATTGTCGCCACGTTAGGTACAAGATTAGCCCCTTCCTTCGGAATTACAAATTCAAGATCCAAGCCTGCATCCTTTTGAACTAGGCTTCTTGCCATAGTCCAGGTTGTATAAGCTGCCGTTTTATTTTGCAGATTTTGCTGTAACTGTGCTGCGCTTTTAGCAAAAGTCGGCATATAGCCCGCTATTGTTTTCAGCTTTTCAAAGCCTGGATCCATGTTTTTCTCAGAACCGCCGTTAGCATAAGCCAGCATTATAAAAGCTGACCGGCCAAAATTACTGGACATCTCGGCTAATGTAATGTTACCCTTCATTTCTGGCTTCGCTAGATCATTCCAGGATTGTGGTACCGGCAGCCCTTTTGATTTCACGATCTCAGCGTTATAGGAAATACCCATAGGTGTAAAATTAACGGCAATTCCACTGTTGTCTTTAACCTTGAGATCCTCGCCTACTTTTTTCATATTTGGAATATCTTTGTCCGTAAGCGGTTCCCATAAACCTTCTACGCGACCTGCCTCCTGCTCCCCGCCTTCAACAATCGTTACATCGATTTGGGGAGAAGCCTTCTGTGCTTTCACCTTGGCAACAATTTCGGTAGAGACACCGGAAACGTATGTTAGTTTCACATCTGGATATTTGGCATTAAATTTTTTGAAAATTTCATCCTTCATCAATTCTTCAACTGTTGCTCCGTTACCGGCAATGACCAACTGCTTTTCAGGTGTTAAGCCTGCCTCTTTGCCAGCTGCTGCTCCTTTATCCCCTGCTGGCGCCTGCTGTGCCGCATTTGTTCCACACCCTGTCACTAGAACACTACAAATTGCTGCGACCGATAAAATTGCTCCCCATTTTTTCATTGCAAACTTCCTCTCAACATGTTATTATCGTTCTCTATACGTGAACAATGTTTCCTATATGTGAATATATTGGAATTTTAACATGTTTTTCAACAAAAATGCAATAAAAAATTTAAGAGATGTCAGATTCCCTCCCATTATCGTTTTCATATAGGAAAAAGCTTTTATTTATGGTAAACTAATTGCAAAAAAACTATCAACGGCCACTTTTTGCCTTTTAAGGAGCATAATTGAAGTATGGACAATCACCTCTCCTCCGTAAAAAATAGCTGCAGACTGCTTAAGCTGTTCCTCGATTCCCCGAAGGAAATGGGTGTCAGTGAACTTAGCCGTCAGCTTCAGCTTTCTAAGGGTGCCGTACATAAGCTCCTCATGACATTGGAAAGCGAAGGCTTTATCAAACAAAACCCTGCAAATAAACAGTATTCCCTTGGATTCACCTTGTTAGGACTAGGTAATAAAGTGTTGAAAAATCATAATCTGGTGGACTTTGCCAAGCCGTATCTGCAAAAGCTCGCCGATACAACGCAAGAGCTTGTATGCCTGTGCGTAAGAGATGGTCAAGAGGCCATCTACATCGATCGAATCGACTCCATTCATCCCATCCGATTCAATGTGGAGGCTTACCGGCGGTTCCCTCTGTATGCAACATCAGCTTCTCGGGTTATTCTCGCTTATCAAGATCCGTCTTTTATTGAAAGCATCATAAATACGGACATTCGCACTTTTACACCTTATTCATTAAAGGAGCCTGAGGAAATAAAGGAACGACTTCAATCGATTTTTACTAAGGGCTATGAAGTCAGCGAGAACATGCGTAATGTCGGAGTAATGGGGATTGCCGCACCACTCTTCGATATCGATAGCACCGTAACTGCTTCAATCAGTATGATTGGTCCAGTCGACCGGGTAAAGCCGTCTTTAGATTCCTTCGTACAGCATGTGACAGCAATAGCACAGGATCTTTCCGTTCAGCTTGGATATAGAGGATAAGGATGTAAATAACTGCTTTTCAGCATAGACCCCGCGTCTGCTCTGTCTAGACATTACGAATTAGCGTAGTGTGTTGAATTACTTAATGAAATTTATCTATGCAAATAACAAGCCCATCTATAAAAGCTATCAGCTTTTATAGATGGGCTTGTTATTACTATAAATTATCGCATCGCGGGTCCGCGCAGCTTCTTTTTCACAGCAGCTGATGATTATGCAAGACGCTTACACGGAAAATCACAACCATAGCTACTCTAATTATTTGGATCTGTTATTCCAGATCACTTTTTCTCATAATTTTTTGCCCTAGCTGTACATCATTTTTAAATTAGGCATAAGCTTTCCCCCATAGTCTGTCAATGCATATAAGGGCAGCGTCTCGTCGATCTGGAGCTTGGTCTTATCAATCTGTGTACAAGCAAATTCATGAGGAAGATAAGCTGCGTTTGTAATCAATACGCTGATGAACATCCTGCTTGCAGTATGGATTTCACGCAGCATTACTGGACCCTGCAATCCAATTGCTCATCTTGCGGAATTGAAATAAAGTGAAAAAGAACCCTCAATTCCATTTTGGAATTAAAGGTTCTTTTTCACATTCTATGGGATTCATTCACTCACTAGGGTTACCCTTTTGAGACTGCCCTTATTGGGTATTCTCAGCAAAATGCAGAGATGAGGTCACTTTCTAACGTATGCTAATCGCGGATATCTGGGTTCGTTTACAGCATTGCATGGCAGCCTAGCGAACCCCACGTCAATTATCAGGAAAAATAGATCTAGAATAAAAAGTGGACACCTCATAAGAGAATGCAGATAATTAAATTACAAAGAGGAAGAGGTGTCCGGTGTGGGAGAGATGAGACAGAGGTTCAG
>NZ_JBHTGY010000009.1:0-148788 GCF_042676305.1 Paenibacillus sp. GCM10027630
CTTGAAGACGACGAGGTTGATAGGTTCGGGGTGGAAGTGCCGCAAGGTATGGAGCTGACGAATACTAATCGGTCGAGGGCTTATCCATAAATATCTGCGATGTGTCACATCGTTAGAACAAAGCGTTGCTCGACGCTGCTTGTTTCGGATCTAGTTTTCAGGGTGCAAGCCGCCTTGAATGGAAGTAAACGATGCTTCTTGGCAGAAGCATTCAACAAATTAGTTTTGCGCAAGCAAAACACCATCGTTTGGTGATGATGGCGGAGGGGAACCACGCGTTCCCATCTCGAACACGACCGTTAAGCCCTCCAGCGCCAATGGTACTTAGACCGCAGGGTCTTGGGAGAGTAGGACGTTGCCAAGCAAANCGCCAATGGTACTTAGACCGCAGGGTCTTGGGAGAGTAGGACGTTGCCAAGCGAAAAAGGAAAAAAACAGCTCTGGTTCGATAGAACTGCATGTTAAACGGAGAGGTGTCCGAGCTGGCCGAAGGAGCACGATTGGAAATCGTGTAGGCGTCACAAGCGTCTCGAGGGTTCGAATCCCTCTCTCTCCGCCATTACATACTTAGTAAGGCCCGTTGGTCAAGTGGTTAAGACACCTCCCTTTCACGGAGGTAACAGGGGTTCGAGTCCCCTACGGGTCACCATTGTTATAATGATATGGGCGCTTAGCTCAGCTGGGAGAGCATCTGCCTTACAAGCAGAGGGTCGGCGGTTCGATCCCGTCAGCGCCCACCATAATCATTTTTTATCGCGGGGTGGAGCAGCCCGGTAGCTCGTCGGGCTCATAACCCGAAGGCCGCAGGTTCAAATCCTGCCCCCGCAACCAATTTTATCGAAGCTTATTACTTCGAAATAGCGCGGAGCCGTGGTGTAGTGGCCCAACATGCCTGCCTGTCACGCAGGAGACCGCGGGTTCGAATCCCGTCGGCTCCGCCATTTTTATTTAAAAGTTTTCTGCCGTTGTAGCTCAACTGGTAGAGCAACTGACTTGTAATCAGTAGGTTGGGGGTTCAAGTCCTCTCGACGGCACCATTTTTGATTTTCCATAGCTTAATATGGCGGTCGTGGCGAAGGGGTTAACGCACTGGTCTGTGGCTCCAGCATTCGTGGGTTCAAGTCCCATCGATCGCCCCACTTTTTTTGTTTTTTAATGGGGATTAGCCAAGCGGTAAGGCAACGGACTTTGACTCCGTCATGCCTAGGTTCGAATCCTAGATCCCCAGTACTTTACCCCAAAATTATGAGACATTAGCTCAGCTGGTAGAGCACCTGACTTTTAATCAGGGTGTCGTAGGTTCGAATCCTACATGTCTCACCACTAATAGCGCGCGCGTATGGCGGAATTGGCAGACGCACTAGACTTAGGATCTAGCGGGCGACCGTGGGGGTTCAAGTCCCTCTACGCGCATCACAAAAAAGCTCCAAGTAGATATTTCTACTTGGAGCTTTTTTTGTTGTTTTTTTATATTGACTTGGATTGACGGAAGACGATGGCAGGTTTGCTTCTTCGAAGGGTACCTCAAGAGCCCAGTTTACCGCCATGCTTGTTCGGAATTTGTATTTGAAGGGGAGTGGTCGAGCATACTTTGACGATGTCCTCAGGATATTTGGTACGCTCAGGCAGTTGCAGCAGCGGCAGAAGCTGGATTCATGACAGATCATACAAACCAATTATTTGCTCCCAATGAGCCTTTAACAAGAGAGGAAATAGCGGATAACCTAGTAAGAGCAGCAGAAGGGTTTGAGTCAATTTCATGCAGAATAACTTAGATAATAAATAAGATTAACGAGCAAAGTTGCCGCTATGCTTGCATCGCAAATCCCCTGTTTGGTTTGAAGTACAGCCAAACAGGGGATTTGTGTGGAATCAGATTTATTATTTTAGGACTTTAATAATAAACAGACTATAGCTTTTTTAATACTTCAAAGATACGTAATTCATTAACGGAGCGAATTACTTCAGCGATGCTGGGTAGCTGAAACTTTTTCAGCAGGCTATTGATCTGCTTTTTGATGGTTTCGTATTCAACGCTGCGTTCTTCTGCGATCTGCTTTCTGGATTTACCCTCGCAAAGCAATCGAAGCACTTGCAGCTCGCTTGGTGTCAGCTCGGAGATGATTTGGATGATGAAGAGCAGGCTGCTCTCGGTTCGCTTAATTCTGGCAAATTCTCCCCTTATTTTCTCAGCGATCATGGGACGGATAGGCGATCGGTTATGATAGGCGGAAAGAATAGCCTCGAGCACCTCTTCATTTGTAGATGTTTTGAGAATATAATCGATAATTCCAGTTTGGAAAGCGGAAAAAATAAAGTTTTCGTCTTTATGCACCGTAAGTACAATGATTTTGATATGGGGCAGCTTCTCGTTGATTTGCCTGGCCGCATCAATTCCGGCATAAGAGCTTTCCATTTCGATGTCCATTAGAATGATATCCGGCTGCTCGATTGCAGCGTGCATGATTGCTTCATATCCGGAAGAAGCTTTGGCTACACATTCCATCTGATTGCATTGAGCGATAACCCGTTCTAATCTTCTGCGATGGGCTTCCATATCATCCGCAATTAGAATGCGAATTTTTTGTTCTGACATGGCTGACCCTCCTTTTTTCTATCAATAAAAAAATACTTGGCGAGCTATAGGGTGAATAATTTATTCCCCCCTGTTATCTAAATTAAAGGTAAAAAAATAGTAAACTTGGTGCCTTGGCCGAGCGTGCTTTCCACCTGGATTTTACCATCGTGGCCGGATACGATCTTATGACAGTAAGAAAGTCCGATTCCCCAGTTATTTACAGAAGATTTGGTAGTGAAAAAAGGATCGAAAATCATATCCAATTGATCCTCGGGAACGCCTGGCCCATTGTCTGTGATCTGAATCAAGCCCCAACCGTTATGATGGAAGGTTTCAATGGTGATGGAGCCATTTTCCACAAGGGGCAGGGAATCGATTGCATTTTCCAGCAAGTTATACAGAGTCTCGCTCATATGATATAGATCCATATAGGCTAGCGATTGCGGTTCTTCCAGCTTCACCTGTATGTCGGCCTTTCTTTCTCTAAAGTTAATGAGTGACAGGGCTTGTTTCACAGGTTGATCAAGGGAAAGTGGTTGCAAATTTAATTCGATGTTCTTCAACTTGTCGGCTGCTTGGTCAATGCTGGTCATGGCCGAACGGCAGGATTTCAGAATAAGCTCTAAGCTGTAGGCTGTTTCTTCATCCCCGCTATGACGTTCCTTCACATATTCGGTCTCGGATTGGATCGCAATCAAGTGATTTTTTAGAGCATGTGTGAAAGCCCTCGTACCAAGGGTAGCGGTATCAATGCTTTTATTAATCTGAATATCGCGGTTTTTACGGTAAGATTCGATAGATTTAAACTTATAAACAATAAAAATAATGAAGGTTAAGGCCAAATAAAAAGCATAAGGAAGCACATACAAGCTAATTGGATGGGAGTCGAAAGGAGGCTGCAGATAGTTGTAGTATCCATCCAAATAGGTAGCTTTGATCAAAATTTTGGGGGCCCACGAGAAAAGCAGCAAATGAATGATAACGACCGGAATCAAAGCAAGAATATGGAATGCCGTCAGGTTCTTGATAAATTTAATCTTGGGGTAGTTGATGTAATAGTGCAGCAGTAAGCCGAAGGCTAAGATCACCATGGCGTATTTTAGATTCTTTAATACAAAATCCAAAGATGCAAGGATGGGGCTGGAGCTCATTTGGATTTCCCATAAAATATTAAGTGATGGATCATAAGCAAGCAGTTGAACTACAAACAAAATAGCTACTGCAGCATACATACAGCGTTGGAGCTTCGGCTTCATATTGAGTGTGAAGGAAACGGCAAAAAGAAGCACTGAGCTGTAGAAAATAATGACTCCGCCGTTCAGCATGCGAATCAGGAGGTTGGGATTAAACTGGGTTAGTACTAAATAGTTCCAGGTCCCAGGGCTGAAGTTGAAGAAAGAGTGAATGATATTGTAATAATAATTGAATTTGCTTAAGTAGAGAATGAATGAAATAAATGAAAGCACCCATCCGACGATGATCCCATACAAGAAACGGGTGGAAGAGTTGCTCAGCTTTTTATAGGTAAACAAGATAGAGGAGATCAGAAACAATAGGGTCACGAAGATCATAGGCTACCTCTTAATGAAATGACGCCCGGTTCCAGAAGTGTCCGCATCGCACCTAGGGGGAATAAAACATTCAACTATCGGGCATTTCTTTTCCCAAATATAATAAAGCTGCAGCTGATAAAAGCGTATTCAAAGCATAACAAAACAAAAGGTGGTTGTAAAATGAAAAAAATCTTGAGCCTGGCGCTAACAGGCACATTAGTTGCAGGGATTGCCGCGGGCTGCTCCCCAGCCAAAGAGACGGCTAAGGAAGGAAGCGCAACGCCGCCTGCCGGGAGTGCCAAGCCAGTTGCTTTAAAGATGACTGTTCTGCCGGATGATCTTGACACCTTCAAGCTGGTGTTTGATGAATTTAAAAAGGAGAATCCGAACATCTCACTTCAATTGGATACGATTCCCCAGCAGCAGTATTATGACAAGCTGCGCCTTCAGCTATCTGGTGGGGAAGAGATTGATTTGATAGGCGGTAATATGGACGTATTCCTGGACACCGGAATTTTGGAACCGCTTGATGAGTACATCAAGAAAGGCAATGTCGATGTCTCAGGATTCGGACCACTGTATGATAACCTTAAGGTTAACGACAAGATGTATGGTTTGCCTTACCGGAAATCCAATTGGATGCTGTACTATAATAAAACGCTTTTCGATAAAATGAATGTGCCCTATCCGAAATCCGATATGACGTGGGATGATTTCCGCGAGCTGGCCAAGAAAATGACCCAAGGCGAAGGTGCAAGCAAAATATATGGTGCTTTCCTCCACCCGTGGGCACAAACCTGGTACATCCAAGCGGTACAAACCGGGGCTTCGATTATTGATAAGGATTTGACACCGTTTAAAAAAGCTTTGCAGTTCCGCATGGATTTGGAAAAGGACGGCTCCATCATGTCCTGGGCAGAGCAAATTACTACTTCTGCCCATTACAATTCAGCATTCCAAAAAGGCAATGTAGCCATGAATCTGATCGGGGACTGGCATATAGCCCAGCTAAGAACGGCGGAGGAAGAGAAGAAAATCAGCTTCGATTGGGACGTAGTTCCTGCGCCACATCCGGCCGGAGTACCTGCGAACACGAGTCTGGCAACGCCGGTTTCCTTAATGCTGAACAAAGCATCGAAGCATAAGGAAGAAGCGTTTAAACTTCTCCAGTTTATGACAGGTGCGAAAGGCGCGAAAATATTTGCTTCCAAAGGCTTTCTTACAGGCTACACGAATGATGACATTCGCAAAGCTTATATCGGAGACGGCAGTATGAAACCGAAGAACATTCATTTCTTTGTGGAGCAAAAGGAGTATCCGGAATATCCGCTGCTGCCGGGTATAAAAAATATTGTGCTCAACAATATTTACAAGCAAGAAGGAGAAATGGCGCTGACCAAAGCACAAACGGTTGATCAGGCTATTCAAAAAATAGGCGAGCGCATTCAGAAGGAATGGGCCGACAAGTATGGCAAGGAATTCAAGGCAGCATCGAAAAAATAAGCGGAATATGCATTCCCATTCGAACTTCACTTGAGGCAAGTGAAGTTCGAATTCTAAGAAAAGGAGTCGAACCATGATGAAAACCAACAGAACCTTCCTGACACGAGGTCGCAAAGTGGGGTATACCTTCTTGCTGCCGAACATAATTGGCTTTCTGGTGTTCATCTGCTTCCCGGTGCTGGCCTCGTTTCTGATGAGCTTTACTGATTGGAACGGGTTCGGACAGATTGAGTTTGCCGGACTGTCTAACTACACCCGACTATGGGGAGATGAAACGTTCCGGATATCGCTTCTGAACAGCTTGATTATGACAGTTGTCTCTGTACCGGCCACACTATTTCTTGCGATTCTGGCTGCTGTTGTGCTTAACAAAGGGGTTAGAGCCGTCAAGCTATTCCGTACCGCGATCTTCATGCCCCATATCACTGCCACAATAGCTGTAGCTGTCGTATGGCAGTTGCTCTACAATCCTACGATGGGACCTATTAACGGGCTGCTACGAAGCTTAGGTGTGGAGCACCCGCCTATGTGGCTGGCATCTACCAACTGGGCACTTCCCTCTGTAATTATTGTAAGCATCTGGCATTCCGTTGGTTATTATATGGTGCTGTATTTGGCTGGACTACAGGGTATTCCAAAAGATTTGTATGAAGCAGCTTCGCTTGATGGAGCCGGGAAGGCTTCTCAATTCAAGAATATAACGGTGCCGATGCTTTCGCCGGTTATTTTCTTTACAGTCATTATCGGCATAATTAATTCATTTAAAGTATTTGATATGGTGTACGTTCTGACCAAGGGCGGACCGGGACGCTCGACACATGTGCTTGTTTATGATATTTACTACACGGCTTTCCAAAGATACGAGTACGGTTACGCTTCAGCTATGGCATATGTATTGTTTGCTATCATTTTAGTTATTACCTTGATTCAATTCAAAGGGCAAAAAAAATGGGTCAATGATTAAGAAATGCAATTAACAAGGAGGAAATCAGCATGAGTACTATCGTGGAACCAACGGCATCATATTCTGTTTCAAAGCCCTTTCGCTTGTCGGTTTTCATACGCCAAATACTGCTGTACGCTGTTGTTATCCTGGTATCTTTATCCATGGTTGTCCCGTTTATATGGATGCTTTCTGCTTCTGTTAAGTCGGAAGCAGAAGTTTTTTCCTTTCCGATCCAGTGGATTCCGAGCACGTTTTATTGGAGCAACTATGAGAAGGTCTGGTTTAAGCTCCCTTTTTTCTCCTATTATCTTAATACGATTAAAATTGCGGTTGCAACAACCATACTCCAGATCATTACCTGCTCTTTGGCGGCTTACGCCTTCTCTAAAGTACGGTTTCCGGAGCGGGATAAATTATTCTTTTTATATGTAGCTACGATGATGATCCCCTTTCAGGTTATGATGATTCCACAGTTTATGTTGATGAAGCAGCTTGGTCTGCTGAACTCGCACTGGGCATTGATCCTGCTTGGCGCCTTCAGTCCATTTGGTGTTTTTTTGTTTCGTCAATTTTTTATATCGATCCCGGAGGAGCTTTCAGAAGCTGCCAGAATTGACGGCTTAAGCGAGTTTGGTATTTATTTACGTGTAATTATGCCTTTGATGCGGCCTGCTATCGCCAGCTTGACGATTTTTACGTTTATGCACTCGTGGAATGATTTTCTAGGACCGCTGATTTATATTAATTCCGATCATTTGTTTACTTTGCAATTGGGAATGCAGCATTTCCAATCCGAGCATGCGACTGAATATGGGCCGTTGATGGCTGCAGCCGTATCTGCGATCGTTCCTACCATTCTTATCTACTTTTTTGCCCAAGACCACTTTGTGGAAGGCATTGCTGCCGGAGCCATAAAGGGATGACGGTATTTAACTTATGGAGAAGGAGCTGATCTGGAATGAGCAAGCCGAATATCATCTACATTTTTGCCGATCAGTGGCGCAAGCAAGCTGTCGGTTATCGAAACGAAGACCCTGTAGTCACGCCGAATATCGATCAATTTGCTGGAGAAAGCTTGGTTTTCGAAAATGCATTAAGCTGCACACCACTTTGCTCACCGCATAGGGCTGCTCTGCTAACAGGCAAATATCCGCAATCCAATGGCGTATACACCAATTGTAAGATTGGCGCTGATGTGATGCTGAGTCCGGAAGAAGTCTGCATTGGCGATGTGCTGAAGCAGGTAGGGTATGATACGGGGTATATCGGTAAATGGCATTTGGATTTGCCGGAAGAGAACGTTTGTCCGGAGCCTGCGTCAGGCGCACGCGGATGGGATGCTTACACACCGCCTGGCTTGAAGCGGCATGGCTTTGATTTCTGGTATTCCTATGGCGCATATGATAATCATCTGGAGCCGCATTATTGGAAGGACAACGCGAATATGATTTCGGTGAAACAATGGTCCCTTGAACACGAGACAGATGTGGCATTGGAATACATTCAGAAGCACTGTGACAATGACAATCCCTTCGCCTTGTTTGTTTCATGGAATCCGCCCCATAGTCCGTTTGAATTAGTTCCGGAAACATATAAAGCTGTATATGCGGATCGTCCTTTGAAGCTGCGGCCTAACGTACAAGCAGAATCCCTTATGGCTCATACCGGAGAACCGTTCGATAGCGGAATGGAAAATCTGGAGCGATATACGCGCGATTATTTTGCTGCGATAACCGGATTGGATCAGCAGTTCGGAAGAATCCTGGATGCAGTCCGTGATCTTGGGATTGAAGGCAATACGCTTATTGTACTGTCATCTGATCACGGGGAGCTGATGGGTTCTCATGGTTTGATGGCGAAGCATTCCTGGCATGAGGAATCCGTAGGCATTCCATGTTTGATGCGCTGGCCCGGTCAGGTCAAGGAGGGACGTACATCTCTGCTTTTTAACAGTGTGGACATTATGCCTACCTTGCTGGGACTTGCTGAAATCCCGATTCCTAGCTCCGTAGAGGGAAGAGATTTTTCTAATGTAATTATCGGACAGGATGAACAAACGGATGTGAGTTCGGCTTTTCTCTGTGCCTTTCCCGGTCGTAAGGAGGTTATTGAGCAGTTTGCCAAGCAAGGGCTGGATAACCGGAAATATGGTTGGAGAGCGGTTCGTACACACCAATACACGTATGTCATTCATAGAGGTTATGAGCCTGGCGAGAAGACGCAACGGTTTCTTTATGATCTGAAAAAAGACCCTTACCAGCTTGATCCATTAATCGTTACAGAGGCGTCGAGCGACGAGGTGACAGTAGAGCTGGAGCGGGAGCTTCAAGCTTGGCTGTTAAAAACAGGCGACCGATTCGAACTATACTAACGAAATGAAGGTGTCAGACGATGATGTGGAAAACAGCTATTGAAGATGCGATAGATAAAATAAGAAATAACATTACTAAGTTCGGAGATGCTTATCCTCATGTGGGGCAGCAAGGCAGATACAGTGGACATTTAAATGCGAATCAGGAATGGACCTCAGGATTTTGGCCGGGGATGCTCTGGCTCGCTTACGAATATACGAAGGATCCGTTATTCCGCGATGCTGCAGTTAAAACGGTGGAGAGCTTTAGCAACAGACTCCGAACAAATGATTCTATTGATCATCACGATATTGGTTTTCTGTATTCGCTATCGTCCAAAGCTCAATGGATCATCGAAAAGGATGAGGCGGCCAAGGAGCTTACATTGAAGGCGGCGGATAAGCTGATGTCCCGTTGGAGGGCCAAGGGGCAGTTTATCCAAGCATGGGGACCTCTAGGTGATAAGGAACAGGGAGGCAGAATCATCATAGATTGTTTGATGAACTTGCCTCTCCTTTATTGGGCTTCACAAACGACAGGTGATGATAGTTATGCGAAGGCAGCTGTGATTCATGCGGAGAAGAGTATGCGATATTTGGTTAGGGGAGATGATTCGAGCTATCATACCTTTCATTTTGACCAAGAAAGCGGGGAACCTCTTGGAGGCTCAACCGCGCAAGGTTATCGCAATGGATCAACGTGGACAAGAGGGCAGGCGTGGGGAGTATATGGGTTTGCACTATCATACAGATATACGCGTGACCCGTTATATTTGGAAACGTCTAAAAGGATGGCAAAGTACTTCCTGCGGCATCTGCCAGAGGATCAGGTTGCACTCTGGGATATCGATGTGCCGAGTGATCCCGTGCCCTATCGTGACAGTTCTGCTTCGGCCATCGTCTGTGCCGGCTTATTGGAGCTTATAGAGCTGCTGCCTTCCGATGATATTGACCGCGATGAATTGCAGCAAGGATTGGAACGGTCCATGACATCACTTATGACGAAGTATGCGACTATAGGAAATAGGGATTCCGAAGGATTACTCCAGCATGGTTCCTATAGTGTAAGAGGCGGAAATGCACCGGATGACTTCATGATTTGGGGAGATTATTACTATTTGGAGGCGCTTCTTAGACTGGAACGGGGAATGAAAGGGTATTGGTATGAATCCTGACAAGGTAATGATAGCCCAGTGGGTAGAAGGATGGCTTTATCAACATCGCCATAGGCGAAGCGAAATGCCATTGAGGACTGTCCAATGAAAGAAATGACACAGAAACGGCCTAATATTGTTTTTATTCTATCCGACGATCAGGGAGCTTGGGCGATGGGATGTGCCGGTAATTCAGAGATTCGAACTCCGAATTTGGATCGGATTGCTTCGGAGGGAATGAGGTTTTCAAGCTTCTTTTGCACCTCCCCGGTTTGCTCACCGGCACGAGCTTCTTTGTTGACAGGACGAATTCCTTCCCAGCATGGAGTTCATGATTGGATTTGCGAAGATCCGGCAGGAGCTGAATCCCCGGAGTATTTACAGGGACAAATTGGTTACACCGATATTCTGAAGGCTAATGGTTATCATTGCGGGATAAGTGGCAAATGGCATCTTGGCAATAGCTTTCAGGCTCAGAAAGGGTTCTCATACTGGTATGTTCATCAAAGCGGTGGAGGCCCCTACTATAACGCTCCAATGATTAGCAATGGACAACTGCATCATGAGGAAGGGTATGTTACGGATGCAATCACGGATGGCGCACTTCGGTTTCTTGATAAGGTGGACGACTCCCAGCCGTTTTATTTAAGTGTTCACTACACAGCGCCCCACAGTCCATGGGTGAATAATCACCCGAAGGATATAGTCGATTCATATGAGGATTGTCCTTTTACAAGCTGTCCCCAAGAACAACCGCATCCGTGGGCGATTAAAACAACGCCGTGGGGGGATGATACGAAGCAAAATCTGCAAGGCTATTTTGCCGCAGTGACGGCTATGGATCAAAATATCGGACGGATCCTCGACAAGCTGGATAATATGGAAGTGCGCGAAAAGACTTTGATATGCTTTATGAGCGATAATGGGTTTAGCTGCGGTCATCATGGGTTCTGGGGGAAGGGGAACGGCACGTTCCCGCAAAATATGTACGATAGCTCGGTGAAAGTACCGGCTTTATTCAGTCAGCCCGGACGCATACCACAAGGGATCGTCTGTGATGAGTTGGTTAGTGGTTACGACTTTATGCCGACCTTGTTGGAGTATGTTGGTTTGGAAAAGCCGGAGCATGCCGATATATTACCAGGCAAAAGCTTTGTGCCGCTGCTCTTGGGTGAACAGAGTGCCAATGAAAATCCAATTGTTGTTTTTGATGAGTATGGTCCTGTGAGAATGATTCGCACTAAAGAGTGGAAGTACGTGCATCGATATCCGGACGGTCCGCATGAACTGTATGATTTACTTCACGATCCGGAGGAAATTTATAATCTAATTGATTGTAAGACGCAAGCAGAGAAAATTAGCGAAATGAAAGCCTGTCTTGAAAGCTGGTTTGTACGCTATGTTGATCCTGTGTTAGACGGGATGAAAGAGCCGGTGAGCGGAAACGGGCAACTGAATTTGATCGGCCCAGCTGGGAATGGGGAGAAAGCTTTTTAATAGCTTGAAGAGAAGGCAGATAGGGTAAATTGAAATAGTGGTTTGAGCGAAACAATTAAAAGGGTAGATAAATAATTTCATTTGATCTGCTCTTTTAATTTATTATTGACTAACGGTGGCTTGTTTTATTCCACATCATAATTAAAAGGCTGAGCGTTTTCGACCTGCCATGGAGCTGAATAACGACCTGTGGATACTAGCTTGGAAAATTTCTTTGAAAAACATTTGCATTTCGTTAAGAATCCTGATATATTACTACTTGTCGCTAATTTAGCAGAGCGGAAATTACTAGCTCCATATTAGTCATTGGATCTAGCGATTGACCGTGAGGGTGGAAGTCCCTCTACGCGAGTTCTTGTTTGCGGAAGTGGCTCAGCGGTAGAGCATCGCCTTGCCAAGGCGAGGGTCGCGGGTTCGATTCCCGTCTTCCGCTCCAATTATTAAATTTATATGTTGCTTTATTGATGGAATTGTGTTAAAGTATTACATGTGTCTTTGAGAGACTTATTGTTATGCGGAAGTGGCTCAGCGGTAGAGCATCGCCTTGCCAAGGCGAGGGTCGCGGGTTCGATTCCCGTCTTCCGCTCCAATAGCATAAGCCGGTATGGCGGAATTGGCAGACGCGCGCGACTCAAAATCGTGAGGGAAACCGTGGGGGTTCAAGTCCCTCTATCGGCACCATATTACTTCGGGATGTAGCTCAGCTTGGTAGAGCACCTGGTTTGGGACCAGGGGGTCGCATGTTCAAATCGTGTCATCCCGACCATTTTTAAGTTTGTTAATATGCAAGCGGGTGTAGTTCAATGGTAGAACTCCAGCCTTCCAAGCTGGTAGCAGGGGTTCGATTCCCCTTACCCGCTCCATTTTATGTTTCAGTAGCTCAGCTGGATAGAGCAACGCCCTTCTAAGGCGTCGGTCGGGGGTTCGAATCCCTCCTGGGACGTTAGTCAAAAGCCACTAGTGGCTTTTTTTGCGTTTCAGGAGGCTGATGAGAACTCCCGACGAGGGGGGACGTCGAAGCCCGTAGCCATCTTAGTTCGATGGCTACGCAAAGTCTCGCCCATAGGGCGAGCATCCCTCCTGGGACGTTAGTCAAAAGCCACTAGTGGCTTTTTTTGCGTTTCAGGAGGCTGATGAGAACTCCCGACGAGGGGGGACGTCGAAGCACGTAGCCATCTTAGTTCGATGGCTACGCAAAGTCTCGCCCATAGGGCGAGCATCCCTCCTGGGACGTTAGTCAAAAGCCACTAGTGGCTTTTTTGCGTTTCAGGAGGTTGATGAGAACCCCCGACGAGGGGGGACGTCAAAGCACGTAGCCATCTTAGTTCCGATGGCTACGCGAAGTCTCGCCCATAGGTCGAGCATCCCTCCTGGGACGTAAGTCAAAAGCCACTAGTGGCTTTTTTGCGTTTCAGGAGGCTGATGAGAACCCCCGACGAGGGGGGACGTCGAAGCCCGTAGCCATCTTAGTTCCGATGGCTACGCGAAGTCTCGCCCGTAGGGCGAGCATCCCTCCTTGGACGTTTTTTGACACCAGAATTTTAGAAGGTAGAGGTATGGACTCGAACCTATCGAGGCAAATAGATTTCGATGAGCACACGGGTCATCGATCCGGTACGGATAGCCAACCCTATATACAGTATAGGGAAAGGCTCTATTTTGAGGGGAGAGGAATCCATCATAGGCTATGTCTTTGGATCATCTAACATGAATCACGCTGACTAACGGAACATCAAGCCTCTATTGTTTGAAAATCCATCCGATTTCATGAAGTCGCGGAACTACGATGCGTTATTCCGACTTTAATAGACAGAAATGCCATATTTTAAGCAAATAAGAGATCCTAGTTCCGTTTTAGTTGAATATTAGCGTTAAAACGATGAAATAGCGTACCTCATTTCCTTAAGAGAGTGATTTGCAGCTAGGGGATGAAGACACGCCACCGCATTAGCTTTGAAGGTACATAGGGGATACAACAAGCTGATGAGAACTCCCGACGAGGGGGGACGTCGAAGCACGTAGCATAGTTCCGATGGCTACGCGAAGTCTCGCCCATAGGGCGAGTATCCCTCGTGGGACGTTAGTCAAAAGCCACTAGTGTTTTTTTTTGTGTTTCAGGAGGCTGATGAGAACCCCCGACGAGGACGTCGAAGCGCGTAGCCATCTTAGCCTGCCAAGGGTTTGTATTACATGACGATACGTAATGAAATCATATTTCCTCGTAACCAATGGAAAATGTAAGCGGTTTATTGTTGCTATAATAATTTTGCAGGTAAAATTTGAATCGATTAAGGAGTGAATTACATTGACAAATTTATTCGGAAAGGGACGGCTGCAAGGAACAAATTCAAACGATCGCTTGGTATGCTTGGAATTACTGCAGCAATGCTGGTTTCCATGATCAACCCGGTTGCGGCTGCAACAAGGACCATTAATTGCAGTGATGTCACCTGTTTGAAAAACGCGCTAACAAACGCCAAGGCGGGCGATGATATCGTATTGGCCGCCGGTACGACCTTTAAAGATAAATTCGTAGGTACGGCGAGTGGCACCTCCAGTAATCCGATTACTATACGCAGTGCAAGCACAAGCAGCCTTGCAGTGTTGAACGGTGGAGGAACTGGAAGCGGCTACGGCCTCCAAATTACGGGGAATTACTGGGTCATCAAAAATGTAAAGGTAACGAATTCGCAAAAGGGAATTATGCTGGACAACTCCAATAACACCGTAATTGATAACGTAGAGGTCTACAACGTAGGACAAGAAGCGGTTCATTTCCGTGATGGCAGCTCGAACAATGTTATCAAAAACTCCAAAATACATGATACGGGCCTGGCAGATCCGGAATTTGGCGAAGGCGTCTATGTTGGATCGGATAAGGGCAAGTGGAGCACCTATGCAAAGGAGGCGGATAACAACCGTATCACCAACCTGACCTTCGGTCCGAATGTGAGCGCAGAGCATGTGGATATCAAAGAGGGCACTACGGGGACCATTGTTGAGAACAGCACCTTTAACGGCACGGGAATCAGCGGAGCTAATTATGCGGACAGCTTTATTGATGTCAAAGGAAATGATGTGATCATTCGTAAAAACACAGGCAATCGGAATAATAATAGCAAAATTGTCGATGCATTCCAGGTACATCAGCAGGTATCCGGTTGGGGCTTGAACGCTCAATTCCTGGATAATACATTGAATTTGAACACTGCTACGCCATATGTTGTCAATGCTGCCAGTGGCACAACAGCTAAAGCTAGTGGAAATGTACGAGTACCTTCCGGCAATATGTATACAGGCAGTGTAAAATAAGTAGTGTAAAATAAAATATTAGGCCAGACAAAGACCTGCTTTCCATGGCTGAAAGCGGGTCTTTGTCTGGCCTAAGTGAGCTAGGACAGTTCTCCGGTTATCCCGGGACCGGCCGTTTGTGCGGCGCGATAAGAGGAAGGCGTGATTCCGAACTTTTCCTTAAACACCTTGCAGAAATAAGAAAAATTATCGAATCCGACCTCTACTCCGATGCTTCGAATTGGCTGTTCTGTCAATTTGAGCATCATAGCGGCCTGTCTTAGCCTTCTGGAGGTAATATATTCCGAGAGAGCGGTGCCTGTTTCCTTCCGGAATAAATAAGACAAATGATTAGGAGATAGATGGACGAGCCTGGCTAGCGTCTGCAGCTCGAATTTATCGGAGAAGTGACCTTCGACCCAGTCTAAAATTTGCTTGATGGCGGGAGAAATTCGCTCGTAGTATTCTATATGGGGTCCTGTGGAGCCGCCTAAACGGCGGTTGCTATGCTCATAAACTTGCTGGAGATAATGCAGAATTTGAAGCAGAACCAGAGTGTTTTCTTCCATGCTGTAAGACGCGTTCGATCGTTGGCCGAACCTCGCGGCTACACCTGAGAAATAGTCGCTTACCTCGGCGGGGTTTGGCACTTGTACAACTTGAGGGGAGTGGGAGTTTTTCCATAAAGTTTCTATAAAGCGTACCAGGAAGTCGAAAGGCTTGAAATAATCCCACAGCAGGGCAGGCTCGAATAAAAACATGGAACGGATGTAAGGGTTTTCGGCATTAATATTCATTTGTACCTGGTGCTGCTGATAGGGCTTGTAATATAAAAGAGTTCCCGGTTGGATAATGTACCTTTGTTGATTTAGTACAACATGGCCACATCCTTCATGAACATAGATAATTTCAAGTCCTGGATGGGAATGCCTCACTTCCCGGAAGCTTGCGGTGCGGTCGAGTGTCAAGGAGATTTGTGCTGGAAAACGGGTTATATTCAAGTAATTATCGATTCGCATGACAATACCCCCAAAAATCAAGTCATAACGAAAATAAATCCTAATGCCGCTATAAGCGAATTGTAAGAAGGACAAATAAATGCAAACGATTACAATCCAATAATAACCATTTTGAATTTCCAGACAAGGATTTTTTTTATGTGTTTTTGTTATTTTATTAGGTTTACACAAGAAAAAGAAATATAACTCCCTGTGACTATTCCCTCCATGGCTCTAGGCCTCAGTCGGGGCCGCGGCCTAAGGCATAGATGTTCATGTAACGGCGTTTTTTAAATGATACCGACAAGTGACTTTCTTGAGTTTCAGACTAAGATAATTTCCCAAGACCGATTCCATCGTACTGAAAGCCAAGCTCCTGCAATGTTTTCTTATCCAGGAAATTTCGGGTATCCAAAATATAAGGATGCCTCATGGATAGGAAAATTTTCGGCCAATCGAGCTTTATGTAACACTCCCAGTGTGTTAACAAAACCAATCCGTCTACTCCTTGTGCAGCTTCTTCGCCATTATTGCAGTATGTTATGGGCAAATCTCCATTTAAAGCGCTAAACATAGGCATTCCCATGGGGTCATGAACGTGGATGGCCGCACCTAATTCAATCAGTTTCTTAATAATAACCGTTGCTTGAGTGGCTCGGGCATCATCTGTATCCGGTTTGAAGGTTAAGCCCAGGATAGCGATAGTTTTTCCACGAAGATCTCCTAATTGACGTACGATTTTGTCCACACAATACAAATGCATGTTCAGGTTGGCGGTGATCGCGGCGCTTACTATGGAAAGCTCAGAGCCATATTTAAAGCTCGTTGCGAGCAGCTCGGCGGTATCTTTGGGGAAACAGCTTCCGCTCCACCCGCTGGATACTTGCAGAAATTTACTTCCAATCCGAGAATCCAAGCCCATTCCTTTTGCGACATCGGGTACATGCGCATTCAAGGCCTCGCACAGCTTCGCAACCTCGTTGATATAACTGATTTTTACTGCTAAAAAAGCATTTGACGCGTACTTTATCAGCTCTGCGCTTTTTGCATCTGTCTCGAAATAAACGACTTGGTCAGCTGAATTTAGCTGGATGAGAGGCTCATACAATAATCGCATCTGCTTTCGCGCTCTTTCGTTACTGGTTCCAATGACAATCCGATCGGGTGTCACTACATCCTCCAGCGCAAATCCTTCCCTCAAAAATTCCGGGTTACTGACTACGGCAAAATCTTGTTCCGCTTGCAAGCCGGATTCTTCCTCCAATATCGAGGTTACCAAATCTGCAGTGCCAACAGGAACGGTAGATTTATTAACTATTACCGTAAATTTACCCGGGTTTAAGGCCATGCCAATTTGTTTAGCTGCCGTCTTAATATAGGTTAAATCTGCCGTTCCATCCGCTAGGGAAGGAGTGCCTACACATATGAATACGATATCAGCCTCTTTGATGGGTTCATAGGTGGAGACGGCAAATAAAGTACGACCTGCAACTTGCTGTATCAATGACTCCAATCCAGGCTCGTAAAGGGAGCTTTTCCCCGCATTGATCATCTCCACCTTATTTGAATCAACGTCAATAACTACCGTATGGTAGCCCAACGCAGCAAAAGCAACCGAAGTGACACTACCTACATATCCGCAGCCAATGCATACCACATTCTTCATCCTCATGTTCCTTTCCAGATGTCTTTATTAGGAAGGCAAAACTATCAAATTTTACCTTGTGATAATAAGTTATGAAGATAGATTCAAATGGTATAGACAAGTAGATTAGTAGATTCGCCGTTCCTTAACAAATAATTAATCATATTTTATTAGCAAGGGTAAGTGTTGTCGGCTTTCCTTATAACTCTATTATATTAAGGGGGGATTACCTGAAGCGTTAAGATTTTTTAAATAATAGGAAGGAGTACTTCTTTAACATCTCTGCAACAAGATCGGAGTGGGGGTAATGAAAATAGCTTTCATATGTACGGAAATGATGCCCGTTCCTCCTATTCGGGGAGGGGCCATTCAAATTTTAATTGATGGGGTTGTACCCCATATAAGCAATAAGCATGATTTGACCATCTACTGTATAGCGGACCTTGAGCTTCCTGCTCGGGAGGTGGTAAAGGGTGTAGAGTACATTCGGGTGCCAAGCGAGGATTATGTGTTTAATGTTGCGAAGGAATTAGTCAAGAAACATGCCGAGAAAAATATGTATGACGTAATTCACGTATTCAACCGTCCGCGTGATCTTCTTGTATATAAGGCAGCTATGCCGAACAGCCGATTTGTGGTCAGTCTTCATAATGAAATGTTCAGGGAAGGTAAAATCTCGAGTGAAATGGGACTTCTAGCCATCAAAGCAGTCGATAAAATCATGACAATCAGCAATTATATCGGACAAACTGTCATAGCCAGATTTCCTTCAGCCAAATCAAAGGTCAAGACTGTGTATTCGGGGATCAATTTGAAAAAGTACAAGCCGGTCTGGGATGAAGAGGGCCAAATTGTGAGAAAGGAACTCAGGAAGAAGTATGGAGTCGAGAATAAAGAAGTGGTCTTGTTCGTTGGGCGCTTAAGCGCAGTAAAAGGACCGGACATTTTGATCAAAGCTATGATGAAGGTCATTCAAGAGCATAAGGATGCGGTGTTGGTCATTGTAGGCAGTAAATGGTTTCACGACGAACGAATAGATGATTACGGGCGAAGCATTCGTCAGCTCGCGGAATCGCTTGGAAAGGAACGTGTAATCTTTACAGGGTTCATACCTCCGAGTGAGATTCCGTCCCACTTTTTGATCGGGGATATTTTCGTATGCAGCTCGCAGTGGCAGGAGCCTCTGGCCAGAGTGCACTACGAAGCTATGGGTGCAGGAATTCCTGTCATAACTACCAATCGCGGTGGGAATGCCGAAATAATAGAGCATTGCAAGAATGGTATTTTAATCGAGGATTATACGAACCCGCTTGCTTTTGCAAATGCGATATCATGGCTGCTATCCAATCCGGCGGAGGCTTTATCCATAGCTCTGCAGGGCAGATTATTCGTCGAAAGCAACTTTGGATTCGAGCATGCAGCCAGAAGACTAGAGAATCTGTATCTCAGGGCGATGCTTAGAAATAAAGCTTAACTTAGTTGAACAAAGGAGGCGGGTTTTAAGGATGGATACTACTTTTTCAGAGGTTGTAACTAAAGTGATCGCCTACTACCCATTGAAGGCAGGGGAAATTTACCTGTTGTCTTATAAAGGGAAAAAGGCGGTATGGTCTATTCAAACAGACATGGGTGAAGTGATTATGAAGAAGGTGCCCTTTGATGAGGGTCATATTAAGTTCATGATTCATGCCATTGATTATTTAAGGGATAAAGGAATTCATACGCCCAAGGTATACAAGACAAGCTCGGGAGAAGGCTTTGTGAAAGTGGATGAAGAGTATTTCGTTGTTTTTGAAGCTGTCTATGGAAGATCTCCGGAATATGAGCATGAAGAGGAGTTGAAGATGATTTTACAAGGAATGGCATCCTTCCATAAGGCATCTCAGGGGATTGAATCGCCAATCGGCACATTCCCTTCATTTCTTTTGACGGAGTGGAAATCGGACTTGCAGAGAAGGTGTGAACGTTTAATAGAGTGGAAGAATCGGAGGCTCGCTGCAACGGATAAAAACAAATTTGACGGGTTATTTTTGCAATATGTCGATTTCTTCTTGAAGCAAGGGGAAGTTTCGCTAGCTATGTTTGATCATTCCTGTTTTGATAAGTGGGTGGAGGAAACCAAGGTGAACAAAAGCTTGTGCCACCAAGACTATGCGGCAGGCAACTTGGCGATTGGTGATGACGGTCATTTGTATGTTTTTGACATGGATTCTTTGACGGTTGACCTTCCTGTGCGGGATTTGCGAAAAATAATAAACAAAGTGATGAAGAAGCTTGATGAGTGGGATCAGGAGCTGTTGCTGACTATGCTGCAGGCTTATCAGACGGTTAATCCTTTGACGAAGGAGCAGCTTCATATTCTTGTAGCGGATATTCAGTTTCCTCATTTATTTTACGGTCAGGTGTCCAAGTATTATGACAATAGGGAAGAGAAATGGACGCTTGCCAAGCATATTGAACGTTTGGAGGATATGATAGCTACGGATATAAGCAAGGGTAAGGTTCTGGAGGATTTGCTTGTTCGTCTGGATGAGGTGGTTAACTATGGACATGAATAATGAAGAGCTTTTATTAGGGCGGCAGCTAATGACAGAACATTATCCACATGTGGATATCGCTGAAATCGAGGTTATCCAAGGTGGTGGAATAAAAACCGTTTGGAAGCTTCGGACCTCCTTGGGCACAGTATGCTTGAAGCGGATCCGCAAATCAATTCCGATTGTTAAATTCACTACGGCAGCGCAAGCTTATCTTTATGAGAAAGGAGCTCTTGTGTGCGGCATTATTCCGACGGAAGCTGGAGGATTGTATTTTGTCCATGAGGGATATGCTCTTGTTCTTTATAATTGGATTGAAGGCAGCGATCTTGAGATGGATAAAAATCCGGAGCACTTGTATGCGGGTCTTAAGGGTTTGGCGCAATTTCATCAAGATACGGTGGGCTTTGTTCCTCCTGATGATTGTGAGACTTATAACCGTATGGGGGTTTGGTTGGAGCATTATGAGAAAATGCTGGGGGAATTGAAGCAATGGAAGAGTAAGGCTGAGGCGGAAGTTAAGCTGGAAACGGAAGTGGAGACAGGAGCAGCAATGGATAATTTGCAGTTTTATAAGCTGTATTTGAGCACGGTGGATGAAATGATCTATCGGGCTGAGGAAGCCATTCGTTTGCTCGATTGCTCCTGTTATGCCGAATGGGTAAGCTCTATCGGGGAATACGGATATTTGTGCCATCAGGATTATGGGAAGGGCAACGCTCTACAAACGGACGCAGGAGTGTATGTGCTCGATCTGGATAACTTGACCTATGATATTCCGATACGGGATGTGCGCAAGCTGGTGACCAAACGTATTGAACAGCTGGACAATTGGGATCTGGAGGAAATAGAGCGTATGATCCGCTGTTATGAATCTATCCTACCTCTTACTCAGGGGCAAAAGGAAATTCTTTATATCGATTTATTATTCCCGCATAAGTATTATGGCTATGTTAAAAATCCTTTCAAGAAAGGCGAACCTGGCGAATTGAAAAAGCTGATGAAAAACTATCAGTTTGACCTGGAAGCTTTGCCTGCCCTTCGGTTAGTGCTGAATATTAATGGATGAAGAGGTGATTGGAATGAAGCTGGAGGAAGAATTCGTTGGCGGAACTGCCCAATTCGCGGCGTTGCTAAGGAAAATAGCTGATCAGTTGGAAGCGGATAACTTAACTGTCCGGGGAAAAAAGGTGACGCTGCCTGATATAGACATGGAGCATAAGATCAGTCATAAAAATGATCTCGGAGCAAACAGATTCACTATAACGATTGAATGGCTGGATGGTTAATTAAAATGCCGCTTGCTTATAAGTGGCAAATACTAAAAAAACAACGTGTTCCCGGCCTGTAGGCAAGGGGACACGTTGTTTAGGTTTTCGGTGGAGCTGAACTATTCGGATGACTTTATTTTTTTGTTTGCGTCATCTTCAGAAGAATGGTTACGGCTTCCGCTCGGGTAGCTGTTTCGGTCGGTTCGAACCTGTTGCCGTCTCGACCTTCGATTACGCCTAGCTTGCGAATGGCCTCTACGGAGCCTTTGGCCCATTTCGGAATCATGCTGTCATCCGTGAATCCGGTTGTAGCATCGGCCTGTGGCGCCAATTTTAAAGCTGCTGCGATCATGGATACTAGCTCAGCGCGATTTATCTGCGCATTAGGTCGGAATGTGCCGTCCTCGTAGCCCTTGATAATTCCTGCTTCAACTGATTGAGCTACCGCTTTCTGAGCCCATGCTCCGATCGTATCCTTATCCGTTAATTCAAGTGCGCGTCCTTCACCCTGAGGCTTGAGAACATTCATCAGCATCAGTGTGAACTCTGCACGGGTAACTGAATGATCGGGTTTGAAGGAGCCGTCCGGATAACCGCTGACTATGTTTTGAGAGGAGGCCCATTTAATAGCTGCTTCCGCCCAATGTCCGGTTGTATCCGAGAAGGAAGGCTTCCCTTCGGTTGTTTCCGCTGCTTTGTTCTCTACAGCAAATACGGCAAACTTGGTGAAATGATCGACATCAACCTTTATTTGATTGCCCTGGACAGTGCCTCCGATTTCAATCCAAGTTTTCTTCTCCTCATCGTAGTAGAATACGGAAGGATGTTGATTGGCTTCGACTTTTGCCGGATCGAAAAGGAATGAGATGGTAACCGGCTTATCAAAATTTTCACTAAAGTTTTTCAAGATTTCAAATATCGGACTGACCAGCTTGCTTCCCTCTGAAATCAGGTTGCTTCGATTGGTCAATTCTTCCACCGTTACCCGCAGCTCTTGGCCTGATGCACCTGCCGGTATTGTAATCCAGATAGCGTTGTTCAAGCTTACGGTGCCTGTTCCGCTCGGTGCGATAGTCAGTTCGCTTTTGGAGGAAGTGGAAGCTGCGCCGCCGCCTGATGATCCCGGTCGGGAAGGCCGGCTGGCTGGCAATGTCTGTATGGTCTTGCTCAGTCCTGCGCTCTGATTGCCTGCAGCATCCTCGGCTTTGACGGTGAATGTGTAGGTTGTGCCTGCAGTAAGACCGCTTAGGTTGTAATAATATACACTCCCTGTAACGGAGGAATACGTGCTTCCGCTAACTGTCGAGTAAACTCCATTAGTAACCGTTGGATAAACACTTCCGACAACTGTGTTGCTTCCGGTGTCATAAATACGGTACTGTGTCACGCCGATATTGTCTACTGCAGCAGGCCAAGTCAGGGTGAGAGCTGTCTGCCCTACGTTCGAGGCTTCCAAACTCCCGCCTGCTGGCCATTCCGGTGCTTTATTATCCGGCACCTGAGAGGCGAGCTTTATTTCCTGGGTACCCACGGTTTCAAACCACTGCTTGATAGTGTTGTAGTCATTGGAGAATGCCAGGGATAGAAGGAGCATAATTCTTGCATGCTGTGCGTTCAGGCTGTCGCCGGCGATGATGCCATTGCTGCTGCCGTACATGGTGCCTGAGCCTGTTCTTGTTGTTGTTACGAAAATAACGCCCTGCTTGATTGCGTTGCTGCGAGCTGTGCTCATCTTCGAGGATATGCCGCCGGCACCTGTTCCGGCCGTTACGATCCCCTTGACGCCATCGTTGGCAAATCCGGTGATGGCGCCTCCGGCAGCGTCTTGATAAGCGTAGACGATTTCTACTGCAGGGAGCTTATCCTTGGTAATGGTCTTCAGGTTAAAAGGTGTTGCCCAATCCGGCTTGCCCGCTTTGAGGCGTTTGGCTGGGACACGATAGATGCGAATATTCGTTTCGTCTATGTAACCAAGAGCGCCAACCATAGGCGTTTGAAAAGTGTCCATACGGTGAGAGTTGGATTTGGTTACTTCTCTGGCTGCGTGAATGACGTCGTTCAGCATAAGAACGGTGCCGAAGGATTTGGTTTTACCGCTTCCTGCCAGCTTGATGGCGTTATACAAATTGGCTGGGGCATCGGTACCGATAACATCCCAAGGCCTCATGGCGCCTGTAACAACGACAGGCTTCTCGCTTCTTACGGTAAGGTCGAGGAAATAAGCGATTTCCTCCATTGTATCCGTACCGGATGTCACAACGGCTCCGTCGTATTGCTCGAGAGCAGCATCTACCGCCAGGGAAAGGTCGTACAGGTCGCTCATGGAATAGCTGCCGGATCCTTTATTGCCGAATTGATAGGTAGCTACATCCGCGATTTTATCCTTGTTAGGCAATTGGCTGACAAGATCGGCAATGGGATAAGTGCCTGCGCGATAATTTTGAAAGCTGGTCTGATCGGCTGCTTTACCGGCCAAAGTGCCCCCGGTTCCAATGACGATAACATTCGGCAGCGGCGACTGCTTGAAGCTGTCCGTCAGTGGCGGGATTGGAATGGCTTCAGCTGCGCGAGCGCTGGTTGGATGGGCGAGCATGGTGGATAAAGCGATCAGGAGAGACAAGAAAAGGAGCGAGATGAAGCTCCTTTTTGAAGTTGCGTAATCAAGATGATTCATTGAACCTTACCTCCCGCTCCTGTTATGGCTGTTCCGGTTGTACATCTTGCGTGCCATACGTGGCGAACCAGTCCTTGACCGTATTGAAATCGCTAGAGAATGCTAGGGATAGAAGAAGCATGATTCTTGCGTGCTGCGCATTCAGGCTGTCGCCGGCGATGATGCCGTTACTGCCGCCGTACATGGTGCCTGAGCCTGTTCTTGTTGTTGTTACGAAGATAACGCCCTGCTTGATTGCATTGCTGCGAGCTGTGCTCATCTTCGAGGAAATTCCGCCTGCGCCTGTTCCGGCCGTTACGATTCCCTTGACCCCTTCGCTTACGAGACCATTGATAGCGCCGCCGCCGGCATCTTGATAAGCGTAGACGATTTCTACGGCAGGGAGCTTATCTTTGGTGATGGTTTTAAAGTCAAAAGGAGTTGCCCAATCCGGCTTGCCCGCTTTTAATACTCTGGCAGGAGCCCGGTAGACACGGATGTTCGTTTCGTCTATGTAGCCCAATGCGCCAACCATAGGTGTTTCGAACGTATCCATACGGTGGGAGTTGGATTTGGTTACTTCTCTGGCTGCATGAAAGACGTCATTCAGCATAAGAACGGTGCCGAAGGATTTGGTTTTACCGCTTCCTGCCAGCTTGATGGCGTTATACAGATTGGCTGGGGCATCGGTACCGATAACATCCCAAGGTCTCATAGCTCCTGTAACAACGACAGGTTTTTCACTTCTCACCGTAAGGTCTAGGAAATAAGCGATTTCTTCCATTGTATCCGTACCGGATGTCACAACGGCTCCGTCGTATTGCTCGAGAGCGGCGTCAACCGCCAGGGAAAGGTCGTACAGATCGCTCATGGAATAGCTGCCGGATCCTTTATTGCCGAATTGATAGGTAGCTACATCCGCGATTTTATCCTTGTTAGGCAGTTGGTTGACAAGATCGGCAATGGGATAAGTGCCTGCGCGATAATTTTGAAAGCTGGTCTGATCGGCTGCTTTACCGGCCAAAGTGCCCCCGGTTCCAATGACGATAACATTCGGCAGTGGCGACTGCTTGAAGCTGTCCGTTACAGGTGGAATGGGGATGGCTGATGCCGTAACTTCCGCAGCATTTGCGGACGACGGAATCGTGAACACTGATACTGTGCTCAGGAGAGCGGGTACAAGAAGAGGGATAAGGATCTTTTTCATAAGCTTGCTGCCTTTAAATAATGTCATATAAAGATACCTCCAATGTTATGTATTTATAATAATGTATTGAATACTAATACATGTTATGTTATTTGACAAATATTTAACACTATTGAAAAAACGGTTACATCGCCTGTTTAAATGGTTTTATATCGATTTTTGACGTTTATCTGCTATTTTCATATTTATGCATTTTAATATAATGTTAGTTATATGTTATGTATTCGTGCCGCTTTTAAAAGTGGGATAGTGCCTGGTTAGGGACGGGTTGTACAGTGACTCCAATTATAGTAAAATACGTCTGTTAATTGTTAACTATAATTTAATAGTTTTAGTTGACAATTAAAATGGGATGGAGGTGCTATTTTCGTGATAAAGATAAGTGCGAATTGGAGTGCATTGGCTAACAAGGCTATTAAAGGTGAAAGGCTCACGATGGAGGAAGGATTGGCGGTGCTGCGTGCGGACGACTATGAGCTGCTTGCTGTGATGGATGCGGCGTTTCAGGTGAGAAGGTATTTTTATGGAACGAAGGTAAAGTTGAATCTTATTATTAATGCCAAAAGTGGATTATGTCCGGAAGACTGCGGTTACTGCTCGCAATCCATAGTGTCTGTTGCGCCGGTTTCCAAGTATCCAATGCTTGATAAAGACACTTTGATTGCGGGAGCACATAAAGCTATGGAGCTGAAGGTTGGAACATACTGCATTGTAGCCAGCGGTAAAGGCCCGACTAATAAAGAGCTGGAACAGGTGATAGAGGCGGTCCGGGAGATCAAGGAAGCAATGCCAATGAAAATATGCGCCTGTTTGGGTATATTATCTGAAGAGCAGGCGGAGCGGCTGAAGGAGGCTGGCGTAGACCGCTATAATCATAATCTGAACACGAGTGGACGAAGCTTCGACAGGATTACAACAACCCATACCTATGAGGATCGTGTGAGCACGGTTCAGAAAGCGAAGGCTTCTGGAATGTCCCCATGCTCCGGCTTTATAGCAGGTATGGGTGAAACGGATGAGGAAATCGTGGAAATCGCTTATGCGCTTCGCGAGTTAGATGCGGATTCGATTCCGGTTAACTTTTTGAACCCGATTGCCGGAACGCCTTTGCAGCATATGAACGCACTGCATCCGCGCAAATGTCTGAAAATATTAGCATTGCTGCGTTTAGTGAATCCATCTAAAGAAATACGTATTGCAGGAGGCCGGGAGATGAATTTACGCTCGCTGCAGGCTTTAGGATTGTATGCGGCAAATTCGATTTTTGTAGGTGATTATTTGACAACGGAAGGGCAGGACGCTCAAGAGGATCACAGAATGATCGAGGATCTCGGATTTGAGGTAGAGGTGTGTGCGCTATAAAGGAGGAAGCTGTGAGCTGAGGATGAAAGGTACAGTCTGCTGCGGGAATAAAGGAATAAATTGGTGAATACGCTTTTGAGCAAAAGGTGTTCTTTAGGTGTTGTTGTAATTTTTCGAGGTCGGTCTGGCACATTGATGTCACTTCACTTATAATAAAAGGGATGTATACTTGCTGACGGTATCGGAAGTACAAGCCGTATATAATTCGTTTAATGGGGTGTAGAAATGAGTTTTTTTGATTTGTCGGGTAAAGTAGCAATCGTAACGGGCGGTGCTGTAGGTTTAGGTGGAGGTATCTCTCTTGGCTTGGCAAAAGCAGGTGCGGATATTGTAATTGTGACCAGTAATGACCGCAATCGTGATACTCAAAATGAGATCGAAGCAATGGGGCGTAAAGTTCATACGGTTGTTGCCAATCTGTCTGATGAGAATGAACTGCCGCGTGTTGTGAGCGAAGCTCTGTCCGCTTTTGGCAAAATCGATATCTTAGTTAACAATGCTGGTATTATTCGCCGTACACCGGCTGCGGATCATCCCGCTCAAGACTGGCATGATGTTATTAATTTAAATATGAATTCAGTGTTTTTCCTGTGCCAGCTGGTAGGTCGCGAAATGATCAAGCAGGGATCGGGTAAAATCATTAACATCGCTTCGATGCTTAGCTTCCAAGGCGGTATTAATGTACCGGGGTATACCGCTGCCAAGCATGCGGTTGCAGGTATTACGAAAGCATTAGCCAATGAGTGGGCAAGCAAAGGCGTTCAAGTGAATGCAATTGCACCGGGCTATATGGCAACGGATAACACAACTGCACTCCGTGCGGATCAAGAGCGTAATGCACAAATACTGGGACGTATACCGGCAGGGCGCTGGGGTACAACGGAAGACCTGCAAGGTCCTGCTGTGTTCTTGGCATCTGCAGCGTCTGATTATATGAATGGGCATGTATTGTGTGTAGACGGCGGGTGGATGAATCGATAATGGCCACTCAACAAGCTAGCACTCAAATGTTTCAGCCGGAGATTATTACATTTGGCGAAACGATGGCGCTTATGATGCCGACAAGCTCCAAAGGAATTGAATATTCCTCGCAATTTAATGGTTTGTTCGGTGGCGCTGAAAGCAATGTTGCTATAGGTGTTGCTCGTCTTGGTCACCGTGTCGGCTGGTTCAGCCGGATGGGTAAGGATCCTTTTGGCCGTATGATTCTGAAAAAAATCCGCGGCGAAGGTGTAGACGTATCCCGTGTTGAGCTAACGGCGGAAGCGCCGACCGGCTTGATGATGCGCGAGGTCGTATCCGGTAAAACATCGGTATATTACTACCGTAAAGGCTCCGCGGCGAGCACGTTAAAGCCGGAGCATCTGGATGAGGAGTATATTAAGCAGGCTAAATACCTTCATGTTACAGGTATTACACCCGCTTTAAGCGGTTCATGCCGCGAGGCGGCAATCGAAGCTATTCGTATCGCCCGCAAGCATGGGGTAAAGGTATGCTTCGATCCGAATCTGCGCCTTAAGCTGTGGTCGATGGATGAAGCGCGTGAGGTGCTGTTGGAAATGGCCAAGGAAGCGGATTATTTCCTTCCGGGCTTGGACGAGCTTAAGCTGCTGTATCAAACGGAGAGCTTCGATGAAATTGTTGGGCACCTGAATGAGCTTCAGGCTGTTTCGATTGTTAAGGGCGGCGACGATGAAACCTATGTCGTGGAGCAGGGCAAGGTTAACTCCGTTCCTTATTTCAAAGCCGAGCAGGTTGTAGATACAGTAGGCGCCGGTGACGGCTTCTGCGCGGGCTTTATCGTAGGCTTGTTGAAAAACTACAGTCATACCGAAGCTGTCAGGTTGGGTAATCTGATTGGCTCGATGGTTGTGCAAACCGAAGGTGATTGGGAAGGTATTCCGACTTGGGAGCAGGTTGAAGCGGTACTTAATAACGTGAAGCATGTAGAACGTTAATAGATCAGCAGCAACCAGGTTAAACAAACTAGATGCAAAGGAACGGTTGAATCGATATGAAGAAAATTAAGCTGCTCCAGCAAATGAGCAACGCAGGCGTCGTGGCCGTATTACGTGGAGAGACGGCCGATGAAGTAGTTGAGATGGCGGAGCAAGCCATCGAGGGCGGTATTAAAGTCATCGAGGTAACGATGACAGTGCCTTTCGCACTGCAAGCAATCGAGAAGCTTGCGAAGAAGTACTCCAGCGAGACGCAGGATGCGTCCAAGTACGCCATCATTGGCGTAGGTACGGCGCTGGATCCGGAGACGGCACGAGCTGCGATTCTTAGCGGGGCCGAGTTTGTCGTAGGCCCGGCGTTGAACCCGGCAACGGTAACGCTGTGCAACCGGTACCGTGTGCCTGTTATGCCCGGGGTTATGACGATTCAAGAGATCCAGCAGGCGCTGGAGCTGGGCGTTGACATCGTCAAGCTGTTCCCGGGCAACCTGTACTCGCCGGCAACGATCAAGGCGATCAAAGGGCCTTTGCCGCAGGCGAACATTATGCCAACCGGCGGCGTATCGCTGAGTAATCTGGCTGATTGGATCAAGGCTGGAGCTGTAGCTGTTGGTATCGGTTCTGATTTGACCACCGATGCGGTAAAAACAGGTGATTACAGCCTGGTAGCCAAGAAGGCTGCTCAATACATTGAAGCTTACCAAGCTGCCAAGCAATAATGGCTGGTAAGGTGAGTAGCTTCGATGTAAGTAATAGTAGATAGGCATGCCCATAATAAAGAGTTTTTTTAATATAGAATGTTACCTCTGATCCCGCCGATGGCGGGATTTTTTCTGCTTGTGCGTATCCTGCAACTTGATTGCTAAATGGGTTAATCGAAAACGGTTCTCCAGGTTACCTTTGCCTCTAGATCAACAAGTGGTTGAAGGGAACTGGGATGCGTTATTTTAATTTGCACACGTTATCAACCAAGTGAAGCGGAACTAGGATCACTTATTTGCTCGAAATAGTGGAATTTTAGCCAATTGAAGACTAAATAACGCATCGTACTTCCGTAACTTCATGAATTTGAGGAAGTGCAAGGTAAATAAAGGAATGACGTTCCGCTAGCTAGTTGTGGCGTTGCATGGCGGTCGGTCGAATATTAATAAGGACGCCTTTCGGCGTCCTTATTAATTATTTGCGATGCGATTCCCGAAACTGCCCGGGAGTAACACCTTCTTGCTTGCGGAAAGAACGTATGAAGTTCTGAGAGTTGATATATTGAAGCTTCTCTGAAATTTCTTTAATTGTAATATCGGTCTCCATTAGCCATTTTTTAGCCATATTGAGACGATAAGAGGATAAATATTCGCTGAAGGTTACGCTGGTTTCTTTGCGAAAAACACCGCTCAAATAGTTAGCGTTATAATGCATCTCGGTAGCGCATTTTTCAATGGTGAGATCGGTGTCGTAATATTTATGAATCATATCCATGATTTTCTCGGATATATTGTGATATTGAGAATTTTGCCTGTCCCGGAAAATACGAATCAGAGGTGTAATGACGCGAGACCAGAACCATTCTTCAATTTCATGAGTGATCTGAAGCGCGTTTAATTCCTCATATAATGAGCCTCCGCCGGAATGCAGCTGGTTCAACGAAATCCCGGACTGCTGCATGGAAACCATCAGGCTGTTAAGGAACCTGAAAATAGATACCTGATATTCCTGAGGATTCATTTCCTGCTTGAAAATAAGCTGCATAAACGCTTTTAATAACTCCCGCGACTTCTCCTCGTCGGCAATTAATATAGCGTCAAAGAGCTCTGTTTCTGCCAAGCTTGGATACTCAGCCAGCAGCTTTTGCTTGCCTGCATTAATATTCGCATAAGGAATAATTACATGCTCGCCCAAATAAATGCGGTGCTTCAACGCCTCAAGCCCCTCGTGGTAGGCGGCAGAGGCTTTTTTAATATCATGAAAGGGAAGGCTGATTCCAATGCTGACTTGCAGATCGAGCACCCGCTTTATAGCACTCTGAATAGATTCGGTTGTTGAATAAATAAAGCCGTTATACTCGGGCTGAGCTTCAGAATTAACGCCTCCGATAAGGGTGATCTGGGTATGTTCGATAGATACGGGCGGCAATCTGACTTCCGAAGGTATGATTTCCTCTACGATGTTATTAATAGCAAATAACAGCAGCTCGAGGTCATCCTTAGAGTAACGTGTACCCTCCAAAGTATCAATTTGCAAAGCGATAACCGACATTACCTGCCACTGGGCAAGCTTTTCACTGAATCCGAACAGCTCCATTTTCTCCGTCAGTTCATTTCTTCGAATGTCCTTTTGAAACATATTCATCAGAAAAAAGGTGCTGGATTGCTGCAAATGTCGGCTGGCTTCCTGCTCCAGCTGTGATTTGGATTGAAACAGGTTTTGAACCTGGTTGCTGATGATTTCGAACTCGTTCATTCCGGGCTTGACGCTTGATGGGGGGCTTCCTCCAATTTGCTTCAATAAGCTTTGGATCGGATTGTACATTTGACGGGAGCCCAGCCATGCAATAACTAAAAATACGGCAATTATGATCAAGCAGAAGAAGATAAGATAGCGGCCAATTTTTTTGGAATCCTGAGTTAAGCTGTCTATTGAGATAATAGAGAGATAAATCCAGTTATTAAGAGATGAGCGCAGGTAGGTAGCTGAATACTTTTTCCCTCCCAATTCCGTTTCGAACTGGCCGACAGGCTGTGAGAAGACATGGGAATCACTAATAAAGCCTGTGCTGATTGCATACTTACCGATCATGGAAGGGTCTGTGTGAAATAATATCCGTTCTTGATCATCCATAATTATAACGGTCTCAGATTCCGCGGGGGTATAATTTAGAATGCTTCCTATACTGCAGGTGGGTAAATTTGCGAATGCCAGTCCAAACTTATCGAGCTTCTGATCCGGTAATTTCTTCACCAGGCTTATCACATATGGACATTCGTAAGCATTCGCCTTCTCTTCACTGTAAAACCATATGCTGGGGTTCAAGGACCAAGAGATTGTATTGGGAAGAAGCATCTGATTGGCTATTTGAGTGTGATGCAGATAAGTGTTGAATTTATAATAGCCAGAATTTTTAATCATCCAATTTTGCTCTATGTTAACGATTACAATATCTTCAACTTTTGTGAAATAGGATTGCGTGTTGCTTATTTCCTTTCGTAAATTTCTGTACAGCAGAAAGTCGTCAGGAGAAAAAGTCTCATTTAATGCCCTTGCCACAACGGTAGAATTTACCAATTGGTCAAAGGCGTGATTTACCGTTCGCAGCACTTGCTCGACATTGGAGTTCATCAAAGTTAATACTTGTATTTGTCTGGAATTAACTTGTTTTTGAATTTCATTAGATGATTGAATGTAGGAGAATATACCAAAACAAATAGCGGGAAGTGTGCATAGAAGGCATCCAAACATGATTAGCCTTGTAAGATAACTGAAGTGTTGCATCTATGTACCTCATTCCTGACTTAAGAAAAAATAGTAATTCTGTTGTTCTATTTTAGCAATCAGTGGGAGCAATGAGCAATGACTAATTTTTATAAAAGTTTTCGTAAGCCAGATGCATTACAATAGAGTTATCTTTCATGTATAATAAATGCAATCGTTTGCATCGGGGGAGAGGGTTTCCATGAGTAGAAGGAGTCTGTTTGTTAAAATGTTCATATACAGACCCGTCTCTATTATAGTTGCTGTCGCCTTGCTATTAAGCGCTTGTGAGGGAATAGATACGAAGAAAAGTAGTATTCCGGCGGAAAAACCTCTTGATATTAGTATGATGGTACCGCTTCACCAGGTCAAAGCTCCGCCCGATGAACTAATCAGCAGCATTGAACAAGCAACTCAAACGAATCTTGACATCGAATGGGTCCCTTATGATATTTATAAAGATAAAATGATGAATGCGCTGGAGACGAATTCACCTAAAAAAGTAATTTTTGTAAGCCAGCCTGATTATGTGTATGTGAGAAATGAAATTCGTTCCGGTATGTTTTGGGAAATTGGCCCGTATTTGGACTTTTATCCAAATTTGAAAAAGTTGAATAAAACTACGTTAAATGAAACATCGGTTGATGATAGGCTATATGGTTTGTATACGGAGCGTCCCGCATCAAGACAAGGCGTCATCCTCCGGAAGGATTGGTTAGACCGTCTGGGCCTGAAGGAGCCATCCTCGATTGATGAATTATACGATGTTATGAAGAAGTTTACCTACGATGATCCGGACGGTAACGGGAAGCAAGACACTATTGGGCTGGTCGACCGCAGCGATCTTGTATTCGGGGCATTCAAAACATTGGGATCCTATTTCGGAACGCCTAACAATTGGGGTGTAGTAAAGGATAAACTGGTTCCGGAGTTTATGACGCCGGAATATATTCATACGATGGACTTTATGAAAAAGCTGTATGACGAAAATATA
The DNA here is from genome assembly GCF_042676305.1 of Paenibacillus sp. GCM10027630. Taxonomy (NCBI): domain Bacteria; kingdom Bacillati; phylum Bacillota; class Bacilli; order Caryophanales; family Paenibacillaceae; genus Paenibacillus; species Paenibacillus sp. GCM10027630. Next base: position 32,963 of record NZ_JBHTGY010000009.1, read on the forward strand.
CTGAACCGAGACTTTTCAATTACGAGTAAGCAGGTAGAACGATATATGATTATCAGCGGTAAAGCAGGTGCATATATTGGCAGCTTGGAAGATACGCCCAGATTATTGGACGAGCTGCAAAAATTGAATCCTACAGCTGAATTGACCATACTTAACCGTATTCGCGGTCCTCAGGGATATGGAGTCTGGTCGATCCCGAGCTTCAACGGATTGTTTCTCTTTTCCAAAAAGGAGATCAAGACAGAGGCGGAGCTGAGAATGATTCTTGCCTTTTTCGATAGAACGATGGATGCCGATGTTAGCAACATAATGCAATATGGCTTAGAGGGCAAGCATTACGCAGTAGAAGAGGGACGAGTCGTGAAGACTCCGACGATGAGTCAGCTGCATAACATAGAGGTGCTACCGCTGTATTCTTTAATGATAGCCAGCCTGAACAATTCGATAATGAAGCTTAAGGAAGAAATGCAAGATCCACTTCAAGTTAAAATTAGTAAGCTGACCTCGGATAATGAAAGCATCTTGATTCGGGATCCGGCTCAATCCTTGTTCTCTCCGACTTACGATATGGTTGGAGGAGAGCTGTGGCCAATTGTCATTAATGCTACGTACAGCTATATTCTTGGTCAAATAGACTTGAATGGCTTCGAGAAAGAAATCGACAAATGGGAGAGAAAAGGGGGAGGCCAGATTATTAAAGAATATTCAGAGGCTTACCAAAAAAAGATTTCAAATAAATAATTGCAGGGGCTGTCCCAGAAGGGTAAACCCAGGTGAGCGAATCTTATAAAATGTAAAAAAAGAACCTTCAGTTCCACTTTAAAAGTGGAACTGAAGGTTCTTTTGCATTACGAACAAAGCGGAGGATGAGATTCCCAGACCCCAAATTCCCTAATAACATCCATGATCATTATCTCAGATACCTATCTCATTTAGCCTGAAAAGCCCAGTGGCACAAGTGTTTGTGAGGCAATGATTGTATATGGAATGGAAAAGCACCTCTATGATAAAAAGGAGAGCAGGACGAGAGCATGTTTGATTCTGCAATGAAAAATGGAGGTTGGAATAATTTGAGAAGAACAAAGGGTTACGCCAAAAAGGCTGCTGTTTTTTGCGCTGCGGTGTTAGCGGTCACATCGATCCTTGCAGGCTGCGGCGACAGCGTCAAGCCGGAGGCAACAGGGAAGGATACGTCAACGAATACGGAAAATACGAAAGTGGAGCCTATTTCCAAAATAACTATTATGGCGAACCTGCAGACACCTGAGGTTCCATCGGAGACGATCAAGAAAATACTTGAAGAAAAAACAAAAACCCAGATTGAGTTCCAATGGGTACCGGACGGTTCTTATGATGAGAAATTTCAGGCCGCCTTTGCAACGGGATCTTTGCCGCAAGCTGCTTATATTAAAAACCAGTCGTCTTTCGTCCTGCTTCGCGATGCTATCAAAAACGGACAATTCTGGGAGCTAGGCCCTTATCTAAAGGAGTACTCCTTCTTAAGTAAGATGAACCCCGATATTCTAAAAAATACGAGTGTGGACGGCAAAATTTATTCGCTTTATCAAGAAAGACCGCTGACGCGTCAAGGTATTATCTACCGTAAAGATTGGGCTGATAAGCTTGGTCTCGCAGAGCCTAAAACAACCGATGATATCTACAATATGCTGAAAAAATTCAAGGAAGCGGATCTGGCTGGTGGAGGTAAAACTCTAGGGCTAGCGGATCGCAACGATCTGGTTTACGGCTCTTTTAAAACATTAAGCTCATTCTTCGGAACTCCTAATGGCTGGGGGGTTGTCGATGGGAAGCTTACTCCTGAATTTGCTACTAAAGGGTACATGGAAACGATGAAATTTATTAAGAAGCTTCGTGACGAAGGTTTGATTAATCAAGACTTCCCGGTTACGAGCAAAACGGATCAGCAGAACATGATGTACACCGGTAGAGCGGGTATGTATATAGGCTCGATGCCGGATGTCGAAACGATGCAGGATAAAACGTCCAAAAACGTTAAGGAAGCTCAATATGACTTGGTTAACCAAATTACAAGCAGCTCGAACAGTAAGCCGGCGACATGGGCGCTTCCAGGGTATGGCACTATGGTTATGTTCCCTAAAGCTGTAGTTAAAACGGAAAAAGAATTAAAGCAAATTTTGGCTTTCTACAATTATTTCCTAAGTCCGGAAATTGCTAACCTGCTTAAGTATGGGGTTGAGAACACCCACTACACCGTTAAGGATGGCAAGGTAGTTCCTGGAACCGACCAGAAGCTGCTGGAGAAGGATGTTAAGCCATATCAAAGTATCGCACTTGCTGACACCACTAATGTCACCCCATCTTTTTACAGCCTTCCGGTTCGTGAAAAGGCCGAAAAACTTTCCAAGGATGCTATCAGCTTTGGAGTTCCAGATCCGACGGTATCTCTGGATTCCAAAACGTTTAACGAGAAGGGTGCAAGACTTCAGGACATTATCAAGGATGCTACTTATAAATTTATGTTAGGTACAATCGATGAAAATGGCTTCCAAGCAGCTGTGAAAAAGTGGCAGGACGAAGGCGGAGCCAAAATTATCGAAGAATACAATACAGCCTACAAAAACGTTAAATAATTAAAAAATACGCTTTGTTGGGGGCTGTTGAAACCATTCAACAGCCTTCACGAGTTGAACCTCGACGTGTTCATCATCCTCAAGGACCGGTACAGCCGATTATCCTTGATTCAATCATGTACAACAAGGCTTTATTGGCCTCCGTAAGAAAGGAAGTCGTGTGTAATGAATAGTAGTGTCGTTCAGTCTAAGCCGATGCCGGTACCCAAATCAAGCAGCTCATTAGCCAAACGATTAGTCAGGAACCGGTATATGTATTTGATGATCCTTCCTGGGCTTATCTATTTTATTATTTTCAAATATTTCCCCATGTATGGGCTGCTTATTGCCTTTCAGGATTATTTGCCATACAAGGGAATGTCGGGCAGTGAGTGGGTAGGGCTGAAGCATTTTAATAAATTGTTTAGTGAACCGGAGTTTTGGAACATTTTTAAAAACACGTTTATCTTGTTCCTCTACAATATTGTTTTTTATTTTCCGGTCCCCATTGTGCTTGCTGTGATGTTGAATGAAGTGGCAAACGTATTTTTTAAACGGTTGGTGCAGTCGATCGTATATATCCCGCATTTCTTGTCATGGGTCATTATCGTATCCATTGCCTATGTAATGCTAACGATGGACGGCGGAATTATTAATCAATTAATGCTGTACTTTGGATTTCCCAAGGTTAACTTTTTGCTGAGCGAAGGCTGGTTTCACCCCATGTACATTGTTCAGGTTATTTGGAGGGAAGCGGGCTGGGGAACGATTGTGTATCTGGCTGCAATCGCAGCGATCGACCCGCAGCTGTATGAGGCTGCAAGAATGGATGGAGCCGGACGGTTCCGGCAAATTTGGCATATCACCTTACCTTCAATAAGAAGTGTAATTGTTGTGCTGTTAATTCTTCGAATAGGCAATGTTCTCGATCTCAGCTTCGAGCATGTGTATCTGCTGCTCAATTCGATGAACCGTTCCGTCGCCGAAATTCTGGATACCTATGTATACACAGTCGGTCTGAAACAAGGTCAATTCAGCTTCAGCACGGCAGTAGGTTTCTTTAAATCATTTGTTGGCTTATTTCTGGTTGTACTTTCTAACAAATTAGCCAAAAAAATCGGCGAGGAAGGCATTTACTAATCGACTGGGTCATAAGGAGGTACCGCAATGGTTCAAGACAAGACATTACTTAACAGAATGTTCGATTTCTTCAATATCTTTTTTCTCATCCTTATAGCGTTGGTTACGTTCCTTCCTCTCATGCATGTTATTATGGCTTCTTTTGCAACTGTAGAGGAAATAGCACGCAAACCGTTTATTTTGATTCCGACCGAGTATACCTTGGATGCTTACCGCTACATTTTATCGACGAGTGCGATCTTTCGTTCATTAAGCGTATCGGTGGGGGTGACTCTCTTCGGAACCTTAATCAGCATGTTTGTAACTTGCTTGATGGCATACGGTCTAACGAGAAGAGATTTGGATGGGCGCCGCTTTTTCATGTTCCTGGTTGTGTTCACACTGCTCTTTAATGGAGGTTTGATACCGACCTTTTTGGTAGTTAAGGCAATGGGGCTTGTGGATTCATACTTTTCTCTGATCGTCCCGACCATGATTAATGCATTCAATCTGATTATTATGCGGAGCTTTTTTATGAACCTGCCTGAGGGCCTTGAGGAGTCCGCCAAAATCGATGGCTGCAATGATCTCGGAATTTTGTTCAGAATTGTTATTCCGCTGTCTATGCCGGCGATCGCCACCATATCTCTATTTTATGCCGTTAACTACTGGAACACTTACTTCAATGCCATTATCTTTTTGAATGATGCGAATAAATGGCCTATCCAGGTACTGTTAAGACAAATCGTTCTTGTAGCAAGCGCGTTTAGCGCGGATACTTCGGACTTTGGCAGTGATTTTGTTAAACCACCGGATCAAACGATTAAAATGGCTGTCATTGTTGTTTCCACTCTACCTATTCTGGTTGTTTATCCGTTTCTGCAGAAATATTTTGCAAAAGGGGCATTAGTAGGCTCCGTCAAAGGGTAGATGCTATAGGATGGTCTATCAACGCCTTAACGACTGCACACATATATATTTTGGAGGTGTTATTTTTGGCAATACGACGCAAAGGTATTTCCTTGCTTATGAGTTTGGCAACATTCGTCTATGGATTTTCAGGTTTGACGCTTGTATCGGTGCCGGCAGCTTCAGCTGCATCCGTCTATCTCGTTAATGAAGATTTCGAAGCGGGTACGGTTCCATCCGACTATATTATTACTCCCAATCCGGCAACAGCTAACAATTTTGCAGATGTTAGGATTGACCCGAAAAATGCAGCTAATAAGGCGCTTTTTCTAAATGATGCGAATAGCACGGCTTCAACCGATATTACATCGATAGAGAAGTCATTTACAGCCCAGACAAGCGGACAAGTTACGATTGAATTTGATTTTTTATCCAGTCTGGGAGTTAACTCAGGGGCTAAAATTATCCGGTTATTGTCTTCAGAAGGTGTGGTTGCCGCTAATATTGAAACGAAATCCGGCAGTATCTTCACTTACAGAAGGCAACCGGCTGTTTATTATGACCTTCCTGCTTATGTGAAGGATACATGGTACAAATTTAAAGTTGTTGTTGATATCGATTCCCAGAAAGCGGATGTTTACATTGACGGAGACAAGAAGCTTAGTCAAGTTCCTTTCGATAATTCGGTTACGAATATTGCCAAGTTTGACTCTGTGAGTCCAGGCTCCTCCAGCCGAAGCCACTACCTGGACAACATCAAGGTTTATAAGAACGAAGCAGCAGCTTCGGTTCCGGATAAACCAGCTTCTTTACTGGCGGCTCCCAAAAGCCAAAGTGTCGACCTAAGCTGGGGGGCGGTGTCCGGCGCGACCTTTTACACAGTGAAGGTTGGAACAGCCAGCGGCAATTACACGAGCTCTTACAAAACGCCTGACGCTACCATGACTTCTTATACATACGAAGGCTTGACCAACGGGACTCCCTATTATTTTACTGTAAGTGCTTCAAACGCTGTTGGGGAAGGAGCTAATGCGGCCGAAGCTACTGCAACTCCATTGGCGGCTCCTGGAAAGCCGACTATTACGAGTCTGGAGGCTGGTCCAGCTCAAGCCAAAGTGAAATGGTCTTCGGTTTCAGGAGCTAGCTCCTACACCGTAAAGAGCAGCACAACTGCCGGCGGACCTTATGCTGTGGTTGCCTCCAGTCTTACAGGAAATGAATATCTCTATACGGGTCTAACTAATGGCAACACCTACTATATCGTCGTAAGTGCCAACATCAACGGTGTTGAAGGAAACAATTCCAATGAGATGTCGGTTACTCCGATGTCGAACACACCGCTGCAAGCTCCCAAGAACTTAAGAGTTCCCGCTATGGCCTATGATGAGAAGAGCATCATTCTAGCGTGGGAGAAGCCTGATGAGTATTCCAACATTGTTGATTATAAGGTTTACATGAATGGCCAACCGACGGCTATTGGAACGGCTAATAGTAACGCAGCGGTCTATTCTCCGGCCAAACCGTTTATTGACAAGTTTTACGAAGAGGATACGGACAACCGTCATGTAAAAATAAGCATTCATAATTACACGGTTACAGGTCTTACGCCGAACACCCCGTATACATTTACTGTAAAAGCAGTGGACAGCAATGGGATTGAATCGCCGGCAAGCAATCAAGTAACCCAATCTACAACTGCCGTTCCGCAAGTATTTAATATCGTTGATTACGGTGCGGTTGGCGATGGAGTCACTTTAAATACGAAGGCCATCCAAGATGCCATTGATGCAGTAACACCAGGTGGCAAAGTACTGGTACCTGCAGGTAAATTCAAGACAGGCTCCATTTGGCTGAAAAGTGATATGACCTTGGAGGTAGCTAAGAACGCGACTCTGCTTGGTTCCGAAAAGCCGGAAGATTATGCATTTGATTACATGCTGTACGATTATACAACAGTTCCGAGATTTTACTCGCTGATTAACGCACACACCTATGACTATGGAAGCTTGCGGAACATCCGGATTGTAGGGGAAGGTACTATTGACGGAAATGGTTGGGTAGCACCAACTCGAACGGACGATAATTTCTTTCCAGTGCAAGCAGGAAGCAGTAATACCAATTACAACACCTACGGAATTCTTGCTAAGAACCAGACCAACTATGCTAGAGATACGCTCGGTATGGATCAAACAAGCGCATACTCTACACGATCCAATCTGATTACGCTGCGTGGTGTCGAGAACGCGTTTTATGGCGGGTTTACCGCACTGAATCCATCCAACCATACCTTGGTTAATTTGAATTCCAATCATGTCACTGTTACTGGCGTCAAGCTTCTGACCTTTGATGACAATAATGCAGACGGAATTGAATTCGGTGGTGGCGACGGACTTACGGTGTTTAACAATATTTTTGACACCGGTGATGACGCTATGAACTTTGCAGCAGGCCAGGGTGCTCAAGGGCAGAAGGATGAGCCTACCCGCAATGCTTGGATATTCAACAACTACATGAGAGAAGGACATGGCGGCGTAGTAATGGGAAGCCATACAGCTGCTTGGATTGAGAACATCCTGGCTGAAGATAATGTTATGAAGCAGACTGAAATCGGTCTCCGTGCCAAAACGAATACGCCAACCGGCGGTGGAGGCAGGAACGTGGTTTTCAGAGATACAGCGATGAAAAATGGCAAAAACCAAGCTTTTATTTTCACATCGGCCTACTCCGACGTCAACTCAGCTATTGAATACGAGCCGGCTGCAGTTCCATCACAGTTTAAAGATATTACGGTTAAAAACGTTTCCGTAGACGGCTATAAGAAAGAGGCTATCAATGTTGCGGGAGTTGACGGAGGCTTCCATGAAGGCATTCATTTTGAAAATGTAAAATTTTATAATGCTGTGCAAACGAACATCGGATATATGCGAAACAGCTCGTTCAAGGATGTTGTATTCGTAGGGCTCGCAGCACCATGGAAAATCGCCAATTCATCAGGTCTTACCTTCACTGGTACTACAACGATGGATAGTTCCTCCAATAATGCTGCATTGGCACCGGTTTGGCCGAATAACAGTGCACTTACAGCATCCAATATTACCGATACATCTGTTAAATTGGATTGGTCGGCGGCGGTGGCAACGGATAACGTGAAAGTAGAAGGCTATCGAATCTATGAGGGCTCCACCCTAATAGGCAGCAATTCGGCATCCGGCTCCGGACAGGCTGCAGCCACCTTCACGGTAAACGGACTTTCTCCAGCATTGTCCTATAGCTTTAAAGTGGAGGCTATCGATGCATCAGGGAACTGGAGCAGCGGTCCATCCGTTACGGTGACGACAACGGGGGTCAAGGATTCTATTGCTCCAACGGCCCCTACGGGCAGCAATGTCATTCAACTTGTAGACAAGGCCAATACGACTTGGCTGAATATTAAATGGACTGCCGCAACGGATAACGTAGGCGTGAAGCAGTACAATCTATATGCCAATGGAGTAAAGAAGGGTACAGTGCCAGGAACAAGCACTTCCTTCAATGCAACAGGCTTAAACTTCGATACGGCATACACTTTTGAAGTGGAAGCGGTTGATGCCGCTGGCAACAGCACTAAATATCCGGCTCAATTAAAAGTAACTACAGCAGCAGCCTATGATACCGGAGCGCCCAAGTGGCCTGCCGGAAGTCAGGTCACAGCCAGTGAGGTTACAGCGACGAGTGTGAAGTTAAGCTGGCAAGAAGCAACCGATGATCTCGGGGTCAAAGGGTATAGAGTTTATCAGAATGGAAAAGCGATTGCTGGAGCAGCTGTGTTTACCCCTGTGAATTTAGCGAATACGGTTCCAAATTCGATGACCTCGTATACAGTGACGGGTCTTACACCTAATACGCTATATACATTCAAAGTAGAAGCGGGAGATGGGAATGCGAAATGGACGGGAACCGGACCGGTAATGAGCCTTACTACGCTGGTTTCTAATGAAGTTAACACATCTCTTACTAGTGTCCCAAGTGTGGTCTCTGGGCAGCCATTCAGTATGACTTATGGATTAAGTAATGTAGCAGCTCTTACAACCGGGGCTATCTATGCACAAGAAATCAAATTGGAATATGACTCCAATCTGTTGGAGTTTGTATCAGCGGAATCGGTGAAATCAGTGGAGTCCGTATTCCAAGTCATTGACATAAGGAGAGATGTTCCTGGACAGGTTCGTATATTTGCAATAAGCAAAGGCGCTGCTGGGGCTATTGCAACCGATGGACCGTTAATTGCAATGAATTGGAAAGCCAAAGCGCTTAGCCAACCTAAAACAGCTATAATTTCCGCAGACGTGCAGCTTGCAAACAGTCGAGGAGTCATTACTCATCTTCAACCGACCACGATCAATATTATGCTAGAGTTGGCTGGTTCCAATGCTAAACTGCTCGAAGCAGCCATTGATAATGCCCAGAATGCGTATAACTTGGCTGTGGAAGGAACGGCAGACGGTCAATATCCGCAAGGGGCAAAAGCAGCGCTGAAAACAGCCATTGATGCGGCTAATGCAGTATTGGCGGATCATACATCCACGGAGCAAAAGCTGGATCAGGCTATTGTGAACTTGAATCAAGCGCTTCAATTGTTTAGGTCTAAGGTGATTGTCGGAGCAGGACCGAACGTTAAACCGCTCGAGGCAGCCATTGATAATGCCCAAAATGCATATAACTCGGCTGTGGAAGGAACGGCAGACGGTCAATATCCGCAAGGGGCAAAAGCAGCGCTGAAAACAGCCATTGATGCGGCTAATGCAGTATTAGCGGATCATGCATCTACGGAGCAAAAGCTGGATCAAGCTATCGTGAACTTGAATCAGGCGCTTCAATTGTTTAGGTCTAAGGTGATTGGTCCGATTCACGGTGATGTGAACGGTGACCATCAGCTAGATCGGAAAGATCTAGAAGATATGGCTAAGGTGTACGGATTGACGTCAGGAAGCGTTAATTGGGATGCGTTCAAGCATATGGATTTTAATCATGATGGAGTTATTAACATTATTGACCTTGTTTATGTAGCCAATTTAATTTCCTTGTAGTCATTATCTTAAGAGGTGAAACTATTGAAGAGAAGAATTACGAACTTTATATTAAGCTCTCTGTTAATTCTGAATTTACTGCCGCTGGTACCTACTCCTGCGGCAGCAGCTACAACGGCTCCAATGCCTTTCGTTGAAGATTTCGAGAGCATCACTGACGCAACGATTGCAGCAGACTATACCTTAAAGGAAACGACTGGAAGTACGGTGCGTGTAGTGGATGATCCCGTCACTCCAGGAAATAAAGTCGTTTATCTGTATGATCCTGGAGCCGGTCAAGCGGGCATTGGAAGAGATTTCACTTCCACATCGGGAATTGCTACCTTTGAATTTGATTATATGCAGCCTGATGTAGGCGGCGGAGCTAAAGTGTTCGATTTATACAGCGGCTCGACGGTGGCACTTGAAATCCAGGCTCAAACGGCGGGGAACTTCACCTATACAGGTCCGGGAACTGTATTCGGACAGGGATTATTAGCAGCTAATACATGGGTTCGTTTCAGGATTGTTGTGGACATGAACGCAGGCGCTGCCAGACAAGTAACCATCTATGTAGGAAAAAGAGGAGAGACGCTGCAAGAGGTTACGGGGATTACTACATTTAAATCCGCAGTAACGAGCGTCAATAAATTTGATTCTACAACGCCTGGGGGCTCTGCCAAGAGCCAATATCTCGATAATATTAATTTTTATGCAGGAACTACACCGCCAGGCCCCGCCCTTCCTACAGTTGCACCTGTGGGACTCGCGGCTGTAGCGGGAGATAATCAAGTAAGCTTAACCTGGAACGCAGTTGCCGGATCTACCGGAACAGTGTATACGGTTAAACGCGGAACGCAAGCCGGAGGACCGTACACACAGGTAGGCACCGGCTCCACAACCAGCTTTATCGATAGTACGGCAGTAAACGGAACCGCTTATTACTATGTAGTAACGGCCAAAGGCTTAGGTCAATCGGAGAGTGCAGCTTCTAATGAAGTTGCTGCTTCTCCTGTTGCACCGGCCATCCCGCCGAATGCTCCTTCAGGAGTAACGGCTACAGCAGGCAATGGGCAAGTCCTATTGTCCTGGACGGCAGTAAGCAATGCTGCCAGCTATAAAATTATGCGAGGCACGGATGGGCAAAGCTTTGCCCAGCTTGGCGGTAGTCTAACAGCGGCGAATTATACCGATTCTGCTGTTACGAATGGGACGAAATATTACTACAAGGTAGTAGCTGTCAACCCTTATGGTGAAGCCAGCTCGACAATAGTAAATGCTACGCCTGTATCGAATCCACTGCCACCAGCAGCACCTGCTGGACTTACTGCTACTGCCGGCAATGGACAGGTGGTCCTCTCGTGGACTCCCGTTAGTGAAGCAACGAGCTATACGGTAAAACGGAGCACGAACGGTCAAACTTATGCTAACGTGGCAACCGGCCTTACGGCTACAAGCTATACGAATTCAGGCTTAACCAACGATACCAAGTATTATTATGTGGTTTCAGCAGTCAATCTTAATGGGGAAAGCGGGAATTCTGCGGCTGCGAATGCAACTCCACTAGCCCCTCCTGCGCTGGATTCGTATAATCTGGCTGGCTTTTCTTATGGAAACACAGGCGGAGGCAATATTCCGGAGACGGACGCTAAGTATATCAAAGTTTACAATGCAACTGATTTCGCTAAGGCGGTTAACCGTAAAAACGGTTATAAAGTAGTGGAAATTATGAATGATCTGAACTTGGGCTGGAATGAGCTGTCCGCTGAGGCGAAGACGACGGCAGGGGCTTTGTTTGTAGCGAACGCAACGCCTCAAACACATCCGGTACTAATGCAAACGGGAGTAAGTAAAATTTATCTCGATACGCTCAGCAACATAACGATTTTCTCGGCCAACGGCTCCAAGATCAAACATGCCGGCTTTACAATTAAACATGGCTCCAATATTATCATCAGAAATTTGGAGTTTGACGAGCTGTGGGAATGGGATGAGTTGACCAAAGGAGATTACGACAAGAATGATTGGGACTACATGACCCTGGAGGATGAATCCAAAGTATGGATCGATCATTGTACCTTTAATAAATCATACGATGGTGGAATCGATGTCAAACAAGGATCATCAGGAGTAACCATTTCCTGGTCGCTGTTTAAAGGGGATGACCGCGGCCCTAACAGCTGGGTAACTCAACAGATCAATGCACTGGAAGCCAATAAAGCCTCTTACGCGATGTACAAGTTTTTACGCGATCAAGGTTTAAGTGTGGAAGATATCATTGCGGTCGCGGCAGGACAAAAGAAACAGCATTTAGTCGGCGCTACCGAATTCGATTCCAAGAATCCAAACTTACAGGTTACTCTGCACCATAACTATTATAAGGATATGCAGGATCGTATGCCTCGCTTAAGAGGCGGCAATGTTCATGCCTATAATATCGTGATGGACAGTGCAAATAACTGGGCTGCCAAAAAGCGGATTAATTCAACACAAGAAGCGGCTATTTCAGCAAAAGGGTACCACTTCGGTGTAACCAGCAATGGTGCAATATCCACCGAAGGGGGCGCGGTACTGGTTGAGAATTCAGAGATCGTGGATGTCTTCTACCCAATGCGTAATAACCAGGTGGATGCTGCCAAATCGCAGTATACCGGGAAAATACTTGCCAAAGATACCATTTATTCTTTAGATGGGGTTACATTCAGAGGAAACAGCGACACACCGAATAGTCCAATGACACCGGTACCTGCGACGCCTTTGGAGTTTTCCTGGAGCGGAATGACAGATCTGCCTTATACGTATACGTTGGATGATCCATCTACAGTGAAGTCCAGATTGACTGCGGAGGATGGAGCCGGAGCAGGAAAGCTTGCTTGGCCGAAATCAAACTGGTTGCTTGCGTCTGGATATAGCTCGGATGGCAGTGCGCCTACAGCTCCGACAACGGTTGGAGGAGTTAGTGCTACAGGGACGAACAATGGTCAGGTTGCTCTGAAATGGAATGCAGTTAGCGGAGCGACAAGCTACAACATCAAACGCAGCACAGTAAACGGGGGAAGTTATCAAACGCTAACTACAGTGCCTGGGTTAAGCTATACAGATACTTCCGTATCAGTCGGAACCGCTTATTACTATGTAATTAGCGCGGTAAATTCGGTGGGAGAGGGGTCAGACTCCGTACAGGTAAGCTGCACGCCAGCAATCGTAACTGTAGTTGCTCCATCCGCCCCAACGTCGGTCAATGCTGCTGCAGGTGATGCGCAAGTGACTATAACTTGGGGAAGTACATCAGGAGCGACATCCTACAAAGTAAAGCGAAGCACCACCGATGGTCAGAATTATTCAGAGATTGCTAATAATATCACAACAACGAACTACAAGGACACTAATGTGACCAATGGTACGGTCTACTATTACGTTGTTAATGCTGTCAATGAAGCGGGAGACAGTGTGAATTCGAGTCAAGCTAGCGCCAAACCAGTCGCGGGTCAAGACGTTACGACCGGTATGAGCTTGCTTGTAAACGATAATTTTGATACTCAAACAACAGGAGCGAATCCTGATGGGTATGAGGTTTCGGAGTTAGGTGGAGCCGTACAAATCGCAAATGTGCCAAGCAGCAGCAATAAGAGTATTTTTATCAACGATACTAGTGCAAGCAGTTTTTCGCAGATTTCAAAGAGATTCCCTGAGCAAACGAAGAAGGTCATTGTTCAAGCTGACTTCATGCAGCAGACGAAAGCGAATTCCGCAAAGGTTATTCGTGTTCAGCCAGCCCAAGGGGGAACTCTGCCAGCCGTATCCATTGAAACCGTCAGTGGTAACCTTACTTACCGTGTGGCCGGAGCTACGGATACTTACACTGTATTATCAGGCTACAATGCCAACACTTGGTATACGATTCAAATTGTTGCCGATATAGAAACTCAGAAAGCGGATGTTTATATTAACGGTGTATCGAAGACTCAACAGGCGCCTTTCTATGCAGCCAATAATTCCTTGTCCTTGCTCGAATCCTATACATCCAATGGGGGCACGGTAGGACATTATATCGACAATGTTAAAATCTATGGTGCTCTTGATCATCTTGGGCTAGCAGCATCCTTGAGTGAAGTTCAACCGGTGGGGTTGGGCCAATCCTTCAGCTCCAATTATGGGTTGAGCGGCGTCTCTTCAAGTGCAAGTGCAGCTATCTATGCTCAGGATGTGACCATCCAATTCGATGCAACCGCAGTGGAGTACGTCTCTGCCCAACCATTGAAAACAGGATTATCAATCGTTCAAGTAAAAACAGATATACCGGGTCAAATACGGATGATAGTTGCCAGCCAAGGGCCATCCGGAGCCGTAACAACGGACGGACCCCTGATCAAGCTTAATTGGAAGGCTAAATCTACAGGGCAATCAGCAACAACTACCATCTCTGTATCGCAAGCTCAGCTCTCAAATAGCCAGGGTGATATTACACAGGCAAAAGCAGCATCGGTCAACATTCAGTTCGTTGGTCTGAACAAGTCAGCGCTTCAGTCAGCTGTAACCGGGGCACAGGCAGCCTATGATACAACAGTTGAAGGTAACCGTATGGGTCAATACCCTACTGGTTCCAAAGCTACGCTGAAAGCGGCTATCGACGCTGCAAATGCGCTCTTGGCAAATTCTGAAGCTAATCAGCAGCAGCTCGACAGTGGCGCATCCGTCCTGAGCCAGGCGCTGCAGCAATTCAAAGCATTAGCTCAAAAGCCTAATATTGGAGATCTGGGCATAGTGGCAGCTGCCTATGGTTTGAAATCCAACAGCCCGAATTGGAATGAAATCAAAATTTATGATGTCAATAATGATGGTGAGATTTCCATTACTGATCTTGTGGATGTAGCTCGACAAATGCCTTAAAGCAAGTGTGAGGTGAGAGATCAGGAGGACAGCCGTTAGGCTGCCTCCAGGTTTTTTTTCAAAAGAAAGGACGGACAAATATGACGAGACTCAAATTGTGGATAACAAGCTTGGCTTTATTGATAATGACGATGCCTGTCCTGCCCGCATACATTTTTGCAAGTGGCGGTCCCACGTATTCGTTAACTCTAAGCACTCCAAGCGTGGAAATGAACAGAGAATTGACTGTCACGGTTCAAGGACAAAACGCGGTGGATTTGTACGGCTATGAGGTTGTACTTCAATTTGATAATCAGAAGCTAAGCTATAAAGAGGCGAGCACGGGCACAACCGGGTTTTCGGTTAAGCCTGAACTGTCGGGTAATTCCATAAGGCTTGCCCAGTCCAAAGTCGGCCAAATAGCTGGGGATAATGGCAATGTCAATTTAGCTAGCGTTACGTTTAATACAGTTGCAGTGGGAGCTGCTGAAATTAAATTAAGTAAAGTAATCGCGGTTTCTTCCCAATCTCAAGAAACCCTTTGGAGTGAATCCGCTGCTGCATCTGTTAACATTACTTCTCCTCAGCACAGTAGCAGCAAATCAAGTGGCGGTGAAGGATCGGGTGGTACCGCATCGCCGTCACAGCCGACAGTTGGAGCGAGCCAAAGCGGGGCGCTTATTACAGTAAAGGAGACTACCAAGTCAAAAACGGACACGGGGAAAGAACTTACCGTAGCGTCCATAAGCAAGGATAGCCTCTCAGAGGCGATAAAGCAGCTTCAAACGAACACCAGCAGCACTAATAATATTACGGTTGAAATGAGTAACCAAGGAAGTGCGGTCAAGGTTGAACTGCCTGCTTCTTCATTAGCAGAGATCGCCAAGCTGCCGAAGGATACCGTAATTGTTGTGAAGAGCGATGCGGTAACCTACTATTTGCCAGTGAAAGTGGTAGACATTTCGAAAGCAGCTCAAGCATTAGGAGCAGATGCAAAAGATGTGACCATCAGTATTGTCATTGAAAAAGTGAGTGGGACGGATGCACAGAAGGTGGCAGACACCGCGGGTCAATCTGGCTTGAGGCTGTTAACAGGCGCCGTTGATTTCAGCATCACTGCCCAGGGCAATGGGAAGACGGTGAGCATCAACGAATTTAATGGAGCTTACTTGCCGAGGAATATTGAAGTTCCAGCTGGAACAGACCCGACTAAGGCAACAGGAGTACTCTATAATCCTGCAACTGGAGAGATGACCTTTGTGCCGACCTTATTCCAAACCGTGGACGGCAAAACAATAGCAACTATACAGCGTCAAGGAAACAGTATTTATGCGATTGTAGAATCTAATAAATCATTTAATGATTTAAACGGGCATTGGGCTAAGGAAGATGTACAGATCCTTGTATCCAAGCTGCTGGTCAACGGTAGAACTGAAACGACTTTTGTGCCGCAAGGTGACATTACGCGTGCAGAGTTTGCGACACTGCTTGTGAAAGGGCTTGGCTTGACTGAAGATAAAAGCAGCAAGTTCAAGGATGTTTCGGCCTCGGATTGGTATGCGGGATTCGTTGGCGCTGCTTCCAAAGCTGGCTTGGTTGACGGGCTTTCTGCGGATACCTTCGCACCAAATGCCAACATTACCCGAGAACAAATGGCAGCTCTAATTAGTCGTGCTATAAATTTAGTGGGTAAGCAAAAAGCGGTTGACGCGAAAAAGGTGGATGTATTCAAAGATCAGGCTGCAATTAGTGCATGGGCTAAAGAGTCAATAGCGCAAACGATCGATGCCAAAATCATGAACGGTAAAAGCGCTGATAGGTTTGACCCTTCCGCCAATTCTACACGTGCCGAATCGGCAGTAGTTTTAAAACGCTTGCTCCAATATATTAGCTTCATTAATTAATTATCGAACTGCAGTTGAGCATGGCCTTGGATGGAAAGATGCAGTTATCTGAGGCCAATCTACGGGAAATATAGGAGGGAAGCATCCAAATGAAAGCCTCAAGATTGAATAAAGCGCTTGGTATTATAATGGCTTTGGCTATGGCGTTACCTATGTGTCCGCTTGCTGCATGGGCCGACAGCTCTTTGCCTCAAGGGTGGTCGGAAACCGTAATGAACGGTTCGACTACAAGCGGGCAAACTGCATATGTAAGCCAACAAAGCTCAAGCTTTGCCAACGGCAAATTTACCGTTGCAGCCAATCGCGGTAAAATTCAAAGTACAACCCCAACAGGTGGAGACACTGCCTATTTCCTGAATGTCCCAGTGAGCGGGGACTTCACTATGACCGCAAGGGTTGCTACAGTAGGCATTGAACCGGGGAACACAGTTATAAATACGGAGAACCGGGCTATCCTGATGGTAAAAGATGGAGTGACAAATGAATCCAATTCTCTCTCCATTTTTCTAAAGCCAACGTCCGTTGCCGGACCTGTTACAGGGGCAATAGCAGGGTATAGAAGGTTCGGAACGGATGTCGGAGCGGCGACAACGACGCCTTCAAGTATAACGGCAAATGCGCCGGTTTATTTAAAGATGGAGAAGACTGGGAATACGTACAAAGCATTCTATGCAATGGACGGCATCTCCTTTTCACAGTTTTACTCAAGGACGGATACACTCAACACGCTCGCATCGCCAACATTAAATGTAGGCTTAGCCGTTACGGCAGCCACAGTTGAGTTTGATAATGTAAGCATTGTTAGATCGGATGGCACAGCCGTTTTCGGCACAGCAGCTCCGCAGAACGTATTGGCCGTCAGTGGCAACGGCAGCGTATCCGTGGGCTGGAATGCAGCCTCCGGTGCGAATTCCTACACACTCAGCCAGAGCACAAACGCGACCGGACCTTTTACACCAGTATCCTCAGCAACGAATATTCAAGCACTAAGCGCATCGATTACAGGCTTAGTTAACGGTACGAAATATTATTATGCTGTAACGGCAAATGGGACGAATGGCTCTACAAGCTCGGCAATAGTTAACGCCACACCTGCTCTGCCTACACCTGCTGTACCTGCTGTGCCTACCGGGCTCGCGGCGGCGTCAGGTAACGCACATGTAGGCTTAACATGGAATACGGTAACAGATGCAACTTATTATATGGTGAAGCGTGGCACAGCAACAAACGGTCCTTTTTCACTTATCGCTACAAGCGTGACGGCCGCTGCTTACGATGATTTCAGTGTAACTAATGGCAGTACCTACTATTATGTGGTAAATGCCGTTAATGCCACCGGTTCTAGTGCCAATTCCGCCTCTGTCAGCGCTACACCGTCAGCGGCACCTGCAACGGTTCTCGTGGATAGCATTCAAGTTGCCTCCTCAGGAGGAAGCTCCATCTCTACAAAGAACGGTACGCTGCAGATGTCGGCGGCGGTGCTTCCGAATAATGCCACGAATGCAGCCGTTGCTTGGTCTGTTTATGAAGCAGATGGAGTTACAGCTACCGACAAAGCAACAATAAGCAGTAGCGGTTTGCTTCAGGCTGTCAAGGATGGAACTGTAAAAGTGACAGCTAAAGCAAAGGACGCCTCGGGCGTGTCCGGCAGCAGTACGATTACGATTTCCGGACAAACGCCAGCTCCCGTAATCGTTCCTAATGTTACCTTGGCCGGTCTTCAGCAGGCTTCATCCGGACAGCTTTTCAGCTCTAGCTATGGGCTGAGCAACGTTGCAGCCAGTGTGTACAAAGCTATTTATACACAGGATGTTACGTTCCAATATGATGCGAATGTTCTGACCTTTGTGTCGGCGGAATCATTAAAGTCAGGTTTCTCGTTATCGCAAATTATTACAGACACTCCTGGGCAAGTTAGAATTGTTGCGGGGGTTCAGGGACCGGCAGACGCTGTTACAGCGGATGGCGAGCTCATTAAACTGAATTGGCAAGCCAAAAACCTTAGCCAGCCAGGAACAGGTCTGATCACCGTAACTTCAGCGAAGCTTTCTAATAATCAAAGCGGTCAAATAGAGGCAACAACAGCATCGTTATCCATACAAGTGACAGCAGTGAACAAAAGCTCGCTTCAAACGCTAATTGCATCGGTTCAAGCCGCCTATAATACGGCTGTGGAGGGTACTCATAATGGGCAATACCCGGCTGGCAGTAAAGCGATTCTAAATGCTGCTATAACGGTAGCAGCTACAGTAGCGTCCGATGCATCCGCATCCCAGCAGCAGATGGACGCTGCGGTGCTTCAGCTCAATCAAGCGTTCACAGCATTCCAAGAGTCTAGGCTCCAAGTTGCTGCGGGTGATGTGAGTGGGAACGGCATAATAAATGTCGGTGATGTTGGTATAGTTTCGTCAGTTTATGGCCTTACTTCCAGCAGTCCGGACTGGAGCTCTTAC
Organism: Paenibacillus sp. GCM10027630; assembly: GCF_042676305.1. NCBI lineage: Bacteria > Bacillati > Bacillota > Bacilli > Caryophanales > Paenibacillaceae > Paenibacillus > Paenibacillus sp. GCM10027630. Next base: position 51,853 of record NZ_JBHTGY010000009.1, read on the forward strand.
AGTCAAGCCGATGTTAATAATGACGGTGTTATTAATGATCTTGATCTAGCCTTTATTGCAGATATAATACTCAAATAACCGTATGAAGTGAATTTGTCAGCGGCAGGGTATTTTAAATTTATGAATTAATAAATAGCTCGTTTCGGACTCGTTCCGAAGCGAGTTATTTGTTGAAGGCAGACTATGGGGTTGCGTGAGTAATCAGTGCTCAATAGGGAGATCGGGAAGATTGGACCTGGAGAATTCGTGCCCTAAAGGGCGGATGCAACTAAAGGTATTGTGGAAGCGTCTAATATTTACTCAATGAAAAAAGGACGGGTAAACATGGGAGCAACTATTTGGAGGCATAGTCTAATTATCATCGGTGTTTCTATTATTGCAATAGGAAGTTTAGGTTGTGAAGGGAAACGTGCTGCCGATGGTTCACAAACTTCAACTCTGAATGCAGCTCAGCCAACCGCAGTCTCGTCTTCAGAAAGAACAATGCCTTCCGCTGCGAAAACATCACCAACAGCATCACCACAACAGTCGCCTTCTAACAGCACAGAATTAAAAGCGGACCAGAAGCTTGAAGTGCAGCCTTCTGAAGATGCGGAGAACAAGGTTGATAAGCAGCAGTTGGCCGTTGATTGTGGAAAGCTTGCTTTTGGAAAAGGGGAAAAGGCCGCAGAAGTACAATTGCCATTGATCTGTATCCGTGCAAGCTACGGTGTAGACGATCCAAGCCATCCTACTACGGTTACCCTGAAAATGCCCTTAAAAGCCGTGTCTTACTCCATACCTTCTGCGCTGCAGGAGCAGCTGGCTGCTTATTGGATGAACCTTGGAGACAATGTGAATGGTGTGCTTTTGCTTGCTCCCAAAGACTGGAATGTTGCATCAGGGGAAGTTGGTGCTAACGGCTCTTCCGCAATTCGACTAGAAAGTCCCGATGATCCTGAACAGTTTATTGCCTATATGGATAGCGGCGGCTGCCAAGGCTGTATCATTGCTAATATTGGAGCTTATTTTCCGGAGCTGCGAGATTGGTCAGAGGAACAAGGGTTCACACCCGATTCTATTGCCGACATGAAGCAGCGGTCATTACTTAATCCAAATCTGATGGCATACAGTAAAAAATCAAAGGTCGACGGGTACGAGTTAAATGGAGTTGCTTATCAAGAGCATGGTGGGGGCGGAGGTATTTTCCGTATGCAGGAGGTTCAGCTTCCAGCGGCCAAGCATGGCTCATCACAGGCTATGCTCAATTTATTCATTGCGTTAAATCGGGGAAGCGAGCATTGAGGCTGCTTCATTCGGTGACGATGTCGTACTGAGCCATACAAAGGCAAACAGAAAAATCCCCTTGGAGCTTTTCTCCAAGGGGGTTTCTATGGAACTTGGTATTATTCCGTTGCAACCGATTGGTCAGCTTGCAAGTTAACAGGTGCAACACGGACGAAGTTGGCTTCAAGATTGGCCAACAAATATTCAACGGTTGCTGCTGCATCAGTTTGACCGGAACCTAGAAGCTCTTGGTGATAAGCGCCCAGCAGTTCGTTCAGATCTTTGATGCTCTGTGGTCCGATCTTTTCGATCTTCACCTTGGCACCTTTGGCAATACGACGTGTGATTGCTGCTTCGTCCAATCCCATATCAGGAACTAGACGCTGGTAGATAACACCGCCGGTCATACCCGCACAAATCCATGGACCCGGGTCGCCAAGCACTACGGCGCGCCCGTTAGTCATGTATTCGAAGGCAAAGCCTTTCATGTTGGCGCGGCTCGCAAGACCACCGAGCTCATCTTGAATCGGGGAAGTAATTTCACCGCCGAATACGACATCGGCTCCTGAGAAACGAATGCAGGCACGAGTATCCGCATTGCCTTGAACCAGGAACAAGCCTTTTTGCGCACCGTAGCCGAATGATTTACCTACGGATCCGTTGATGAATTGCTTGTTTTTGCTCAGTGATTTCAAGATGGCCACTTTACCGCCGAATGACATTTTGGCAACGCCGTCTTCAGCACCGCCATGTACCGTAATATTCAGGCCGCGTGAATTGAAAGCGCCCAAGCCGTTACCGGGAACGGAACCATCTATTAAGTTCAAGGATACTTCAGGCAAGCTATCGTAGCTTCCGTCGAATCGGTCTCTTACACGATGGCTGGCATAACGTGTTCCCAAGATGCGGGATTCCGCGTCCACTTTGGACCAGTTGCGTACGATTGGAGCATCGAAGGAAAGCGAATCCGGGAAAAATTCCTGACCTTCAGCACCTGCTGCTATGCGGATATCGGATGAAACGGTAGCCGCAGCTTCCAATTCAGCCTCTTGAGCTGCTGCAAATGAAATCGGAGCCGGACGTAGAATATCGGATAGATCGATTTTATCCAGGCAGCTGATTTGCTGCAGAAGATCGGAACGTCCAACAAGCTCTTGTGCGCTAGCAAAGCCCAATTGAGCCACAATTTCACGAATTTCCTGACCCATGCCGCCATACAGACGAACGAGTGAATCCACAGCGGTCTCAAATACACGTGGCACGAAACGGCGAAGACCTTTTTCTTCCGCTTCTTCCATGGAGTCAATTTGGGTGGCAATCCCTACGTGGCAAGTATCCAAATGACAGCCGCGGCAAGTGGTACAGCCAATAGCCTGCATGGAGATACTGCCGAAACCACAGCGATTAGCGCCTAGTAACATCATTTTGACGACATCCGCACCGGATTTCAATCCGCCGTCAGACCACAACTCAACTCTGTGACGAAGACCAGCTTCGATCAAAGCCACGTGAGCCAGCTTGGTACCGATCTCGGTTGGCAAGCCTACATGCGTCAAGGAGTGAATACGCGCAGCGCCTGTGCCGCCGTCAAAGCCGGATAATGTGATAACATCAGCTCCCGCTTTGGCAACACCGACTGCAATCGTACCGATGCCAGGAACGACAGGTATTTTAACATTGATTTTGGCTTTCCGGCCGCTTGCTTCCTTTAGCTCGGAAATGATTTGCGCCAAATCTTCGATAGAGTAGATATCATGATTGTTAGAAGGCGAGATCAGGTCGGAACCGATAGTTGCATTCCGTGCTTCCGCTATTTTGGCTGTAACCTTGGAGCCAGGCAAATGGCCGCCTTCACCAGGTTTTGCTCCTTGACCAATCTTGATTTCCAAGAAGGCCACGGCATTAGCCAATTCAACGTTAATCCCAAAACGTCCGGACGCTACCTGCGCGCCACGTGTTCTTTTGTAACGGCCCAGCATATCCTTGATTTCTCCGCCCTCGCCGTTCATGGTTACCATGTTCAGACGCTCGCCGGCTTCCGCATAGGCACGGAACGCAGTTTCGTTCTGGGAACCGAACGACATGGAGGAGATTAGGATTGGCAAATCATGACCGCCGATTCCGATATCGACTTTCGATGGGTCCAGAGGCTTACGGCCTTCCTGATGAGCGAGATCATAGTTGAAATCGGCCACGTGACGAATGGAAATCGGATTTCGCTTCTCTTCTTCGCGCAGCTTGTCGCTATAATCGCTATAGGGTGCCGTGCCTGAAGCGGTTTCTCCAAGAGATTTCCACATACGTTGGAAGAAGTGGAAGTTACGCGCAGCTTTGGCTTTTGGATTAGAGAAGTCTTGATAACGAGCTTCGGCATCCTTCTCCAATTCAGCGAAGCCGGTACCTGCGTTCACGCTTCCCAAGTAGTTCACGATATCTAACACATCGGATACTTCCGGCTTTAAGCCGATGGATGAGAAGAAGCGGGTATAGCCGCGCAGCTCATGTGTACCAATAGTGGATATAACTTTCTCCAAGCCTTTGCTAAGGGCACTGTATACTTTGCGTGCCGCTGAAGCTCCGTTCTTATCTGCTGCAGTTCCAAACAAAAGATAAGGCGAGATCAGGTCAGCGCCCAAGCCACAGGCTACTGCAATATCATGCAGGTTGCGGATTGCCGCTGTACGCAGCACTATTGTAGCTTGACGGCGCAGGTTATCGCCAAAAGCTAATTTCTCTGCTCTGAGCGCAATATCGATTTGCGAAACAGCTAGGTGAGGCTCAAGGAACAAGCGCTCGTTCTGATGTGCATCGGCGTCATCAAGGATCAGCAACATGGCGCCATTCTTCACAGCTGCAATCGCATCGGCGGCAAGCTGAGCCAATGCATCTTTAATGGAAGAGCCGCGGGCGAATGTTGTAGACAATACAGCAACAGCGTTGTCACCTTGAGCGGCAAACAAATCTCGCAGCTGCTCAAAGCTCAGCTGTCCAAGCTCTGACACGGAATCAACAGCATTGCTGCCTTCTAATAATAGAGGCGTCAGCAATTCGATTCGTAAACGCTGATCCAGCTGGCCATAAACGGATGGGCGGGGTCCGACAATGATACGTGTGGAGAAATGCTCCATCTCACGGTCACGGTCAATCGCCGGGTTCGTTACGACAGCTACGCTTTCTTTTATAAAGTCAGGGATGTTTTGACGCTCCCAGTTGATTGCTGCATGTGGTCCGTCATGTCCAAGCGAACGAATCGGCTCTGCACCGGTTTCGGACATCGTTTCGATCATCTGAATACCTTCACGGTCCCAGCCAAAAGCACTATAAAGCGCGTCGGTAATAGCCACATCCTCTTGTGCAACAGCCTCAACAGATGGTCTCTCATCCTTCAAATGCTTACGCATACCTTCAAATTTAACCTTGCTGCTGGCACGTGTATAAACCAACGATTGAACTCCTGAATAAGGAATCACCTGAACATGCTCGCCTGGTGTCAAGATAACGCCAACTTTCTCACCAGGTGCGATTGGCTTCGGATCGGCTACCATTTCATCGACCGTAATTACACCTTGCTCCGAGGAGAAGTAAAGAGAAGTGTCACTTTCTACCATCCAAACCGGACGTAAGCCTAAAGCATCTACGCTAAAAATACATTCATTTCCATAACGGGAAACAATTCCAGCCGGACCTTGGGCGTAGTGCCCCCAGACTTGACGGTAGTAAACATATAAATCTTGCAGTTCAGGACGGAATTGTTTCATTTCATTAATGATAGGAGGGAATACGATTTCCATTGCTTCGAACAAGCTAATGCCAAATCGGTGGATGAACGTTTCAATCGTACGGTTCATGTCTTGAGAATCACTGCCGCCGTCAACGAGTTGAACGCCAACCATGTCTGCTTCCAGACGCAGTTTCTTAACGGTATTAATTTCTCCATTATGTCCAAGTAGGGAAAAGGGCTGTACGCGGAAAAAGCTTGATTGTGTATTAGTCGAATAACGGTTATGACCGATTGTGACTTGGGCAGCAAAAAGTGGATCGCGGGTGTCGTTGAAGTATTTTGGAAGGATGCTTGCAGCACCCATAACTTTGTAGGCTGCTGTTACATTGCTTAATGTAGCTACGTGCACGTTGTAGAGGCGCTCAATCGCAGTGTGCAGTTCAAATAAATGATCTGCTACAACAACCTCTTGTTTGTCGCAAATAGCTGCAATTTGCCAGAAGGTTGGTTCATCATTCAAACCGTTGGCACCCAGTACGCTGCTGTCAACTTGATTTTCTTGCTCCAGAATAATGGTGATATGGTGTTGAGCGAACAGTTCGCGAATGCCATTCTGCATATCTGCTGCCGAAATATCCAGCTTGCGAGGTACGAAAATATGGGCAACCGAGAAGCGTTCATTGTACGCAAGTTTACCATCGAGCCCTGCGTCAATCAGTTTCTTCTCCCAAAGAGCTCTTGGAATATCGGTCAAAATACCGCATCCGTCTCCTTCGCCGTTAATAAAACCCGAACGATGTTCCATTTTTACAAGGGCATCAATCGTTTTGCGGATATTATCACGGGATGGTGATCCGTCCTTCTCAATGATACAGATAATACCGCAGCTGTCGTGCTCGGTACCTAATAAATTTTGAAAACGGCCTTCATTACGCATTACTTCGTTCATTGTTGTGGTCAGCAGGCTGACCGTCACCTCCCAAAAAAGTGTATGGGACTATTAAATCGTCCTCAAGCAAAGTTGTTGATGCAGATTCGTATAAGCGGACGAACCTAGTAACACAGAAAGGATGAATAAAAATTCACTTATACTGTATAAATGAATTTTGCGGCAGTCTGTCAACGGTTGTGAATGAAGATTGTGTATGCTGCAACAAAAAAAAATAATGTGCTCACCTCGACAAAATGAGCTCATATCGTAAAGGCTTTTAGGTCAAAAACCTTACGTTTCAGCCGATTTTATAAAAAAAAGAGTATGTATAGAATATCACGAAATGACTTGCTGCACAATAGAGCATTATGGGGAAAGAATGAATGTAAGCGTTATCTAATTTGCATAAATGGTGAATAAAGGTAAAAAGTTGAGTGAGAGTGCTTATTTATAAAGACGAACGAAATGGTGGAACATTTAGGAAATGGTTCGTCTTTGGGCAGAGACGTTGATTGAGGTAACTAACATTGTAGGGGAAATGATTTCGTTTAAATCGTAAAAAACAAAGAGGAGGCTTTGCAAATTAAGCCTCCTCATTTTATCTAAGCTATAATAAAGAAATATGAATGCGCGAAGCTCATTTCATGCAAATTAGTGGGAGCTGATAGGATCCTTAGCCATTAGAGCAAAAGCACGTTCTGCCGCCTCTATTGTAGCGGCAATGTCGTCATCGGTATGGGCGGAGGTCATAAACCATGCCTCATACTTCGATGGAGCGAGACAGATGCCCTGATCGAGCATCAGACGGAAGAAGCGGGCGAACTGCTCGCCGTCCGTATCCTGAGCTTCCTCGTAGTTGCTTACGGGATGGCTGCAGAAGTGGGTCGACAGCGATCCGCGGATGCGATTGATCGTCAGCGCGATGCCGTGCTCGCGCGCGGCTGACGCCAGGCCGGCTTCAAGGCCGGCCGCGAGCTTGTTGAGCCGGTCGTACAGACCCGGCTCTTGAAGTGCCTGCAGGCATGCAATGCCTGCAGAAATGGAGGCAGGGTTGCCCGCCATGGTCCCCGCTTGATAAGCGGGGCCGAGGGGCGCTACCTGCTCCATGATGTCCTTGCGGCCCCCATAGGCCCCGATCGGCAGCCCGCCGCCGATGATTTTGCCCAGGGCCGTGAGGTCTGGCTCGATGGCCGCGAGGCTGGGCGCTTCTAGGCCATCAAAGGTTTGCGCTGCGCCGTAATGAAAGCGGAACGCGGTGATCACCTCGTCATAGATGACGAGGGAGCCGTTCCGCCGCGCTGCGGCGCACAGCCCTTCGAGGAAGCCGGGCTTCGGCATAACCATGCCGAAGTTGCCCACGATGGGCTCAACCATGACGGCGGCGACTTCATCGCCCCACCGCTCAAGAGCGGCCTCGAGTGCCTCGATGCTGTTATACGGCACAGTAATGACCTCGCTCGCGATGCTTGACGGTACCCCGGCGCTGTCGGGAATCCCAAGCGTTGAGGGGCCGGAGCCTGCTGCAACCAGAACAAGGTCGGAGTGGCCGTGATAGCAGCCGGCGAATTTAATGATCTTACTGCGTCCTGTATAAGCGCGGGCGACCCTGATGGTCGTCATCACTGCTTCCGTACCGGAGTTGACGAAACGAACTTTATCAAGCGATGGGATAGCGGCCTTGATCATTTTGGCGAATTCGATTTCCAGTTCAGTGGGTGTGCCGAACAGGGTGCCGTTCTCCGCAGCGCGGCATATAGCAGCCGTTACATGCGGGTGAGCGTGACCAAGAATAATAGGCCCATATGCGGCTAAGTAGTCAATGTAGCGGTTGCCATCCTCGTCCCAGAAGTGGGCACCTTGACCGCGCTTCATAAAGACGGGTGAACCGCCGCCCACTGCTTTGAAGGAACGGGAGGGGCTGTTGACGCCCCCTACAATATGCTGCAGCGCTTCCTTATATAGCTCCTCGGAGCGTGGTTTAGGTAGGGCAGGAATTGCTGAATTAGTCATTGCAAAAACTCCTTTAATGGTTGTATAACGAAAAATAGCCGGGAGCTAAAAGCCGCTCCTAGCACAATCAGTCCATGAGAGCTTACCGCATTATGAGTCCTTTGACCACAACAACGGCTTGTCCCTGGATAAGAACACGGTCGCCCGCCATTTGCAGCCTTAGAAGGCCGCCTCTTTTTGACAGCTGAGCAGCTGTAAAGCTGCTTTTTCCCAGCTTGTCCTTCCAATATGGCGCTAGTCCGCAATAAGCTGAGCCGGTAACTGGATCCTCATCAATGCCGATTGGAGAGTAGAAACAGCGAGCAACAAAATCAAAATCGGCATGATCCGAAAGGCTTGTTACTATAAGACCGCGTGCCTGGAGCTCCTTCAGCTTTTTAAAATCAGGCTCCAACGCTCTCAAAGAAGCTTCCGATTCAAGTTCAATAATATAGTCCAGTCTGTTACGGTAAACCGCAGTAGGAATAATTCCATTCAATGCTTCGACTAACACTTGCGGCATTTCTGCAGGGGATGGAGGCTCTGCTGGAAAGTTCAGCTCAATTCCATCATCCAGTCTCTTGGCAGTCAGCACCCCACTCTTCGTATGGAAGCGCAGATGATTAAAGCTGTAGGCTGCACCGGTTTCCCAGAGCACTTGAGCACTTGCTAATGTGGCGTGACCGCATAAATCCACTTCATACTTCGGTGTGAACCACCGGAGCTTGTAGCTTCCGTTACCTAAATCGACTAGAAAGGCAGTTTCGGACAGATTAGTTTCCTCAGCAACTTGCTGCAGCCAACGATCATCTTCAGGAAATTCATCGAGAATACATATAGCAGCGGGATTTCCTGTAAAAGGAGTAGCAGTGAATGCATCAACCGTATAGATAGGGATCATTTTCGATCAGCCCCTTCTTATTAAAAGGAATTAGCATAAGTGCGTGCTTTAGTTTACTAACTAGTTACTAACGTTAAATGATATGGTCACTCATAAAAGTTTTCTAAAGCTTGGGTTAAGGGGTAGGTGTGCTGCTCGTTGCATTGGGTTTTGCCCCATTAGCAGGAGTGGTAATGGCTTTGTCTTGTTTCCCGTCTGTGGAGGGAATTGTTGTTACCTCGCCTGGCTTGGCTCCAGTATTGGGAGCATTGCTTGGCCCGTTGTTTTTGGTATCATTAGCTGAGGCGGCTCCAGTGCCGATGGTTTTCTCGGTGTGAGCAGGCGAACTGGTTGGTCCATTGCTTTTGCCATCATTAGTCGGAGCGGCCCCAGTACCGATGGTTTTCTCGCCTGCAGTCGGTGTGCTGCTTGCTCCACTACTTGATTTGTCATTAGCGGCCGGCTTTGAATCCGGGACAGCGGAAGAACTGCTGATTGGTTTAGATGCAGGGACGGGAACGTCCAGTTTGGCCCCAGTCAGGGGAGTTGTTCCTGCTGTACCGGCTTTTAGGCCGGTGTTAGGAACGGTGCCCACCCCGGTGCTTTTTGTATTGGCAGCGGGAGGGGCGTTTGGTGCATTGCTTTTTATGCCTGTGCTTGAGCTTGGGGTGACCGTTGCTGGTTCGCTGCTCTTCATGCTTTCTTTTACTCCTGCCGCTGCTGCGGAAGGATCACTACCATTGAATAACGCTTGAATGTAGGTTTGAAGCTTATCGCGATTAACGGAGATGACCTCCGCACTTCCTACCCGCTTCTCAATCAGGAGCTCGGAAGGAGGGATTTGTTGACTTACCATTCCTTCGGTCTTGGCCTCATAGCCAAGGCTTCCAAGCTTCAACATATCGGTTGTAGTAAGATTAGTTTCAATATAGGGATCTATGCTGCTTAAAATTTTTGGAAGCTTGATAATGGAGGAAGTGCTCTGCATCTTTTGTGCAACGGCCTGCATAAAATTCCGTTGCCGCTCTGTTCGAGCAAAGTCGCTTAATGCATCATGCCGGAACCGGACGTACTGAAGCGCCATTTTGCCGTCCAAATGCTGCATACCTTTTTTAAGATTAATATCATATTCATGACCATCCTCGGAATCCGAGTATTTCATGTTCTTTTCAACATCGATATCTATGCCGTCTATGGCATCAACGAGAGCCATAAAGCCCTTGAAGTCGGTATATACATAGTATTGCACCGGAATGCCGAGAAGGTCGCCCACCGTTTTCATAGCCAAATTGGGACCGCCCAGTGCCAAGGCCGCATTGATACGATCTTCGCCAGAGCCTGGAATCTTTACATACGTGTCACGCAGGATAGAAAACAGGTATGCTTTCTTCGTGGTCGGATCAATAGACGCTACTATTAAAGTGTCCGAACGCGGCACTTCATTCTTCTTCATCCCTCGGGAATCTCCACCAAGCAGCAGCACATTAACCCGCTGTTTGCCTTCCCATTTGGGAGGTGTAAAGGTTTCACTGGTTTTCGAAAGGCTGTGGGTTGAGAGAGTGTTGAAAAATTTGCTGCCCTCCGGCTTGCTTTGTATTTTATTGCTGAAATTTACGAATGCATATGTATAATATCCGAGCACCCCTAAGAGAAGTATAACTACCGACAGCAGAGACCATTTTAATTTTCTAGCCAACTGATCCGCCCCTTTCATCAAGTGTTCGTTCCTTTTCCTTTGCGATGGGTTCGTGTATCATTATGCATATAGCGTTTGACAATGCTGCGGGATCATACGTGAATGGCCAGTGGAAATTTTTTCAGGTAGCAAAAGCCGCCAGAAATTCATCTGTGGATATTATGTTGGCTGCTGCATCCAATGAATGATCTCCTATAATTATTATAGTTTGTTTGCTTTATTTATATCAAGTTTCAACATAATCAGACAAAATGAGCTGAAGAGGCGCAGTGTAATACCCCTTTTTGCTGTGGAGGTCTGTCGTATTTTGAATAAACCATCAGGAGGAAGATATGCTAGCCATTGAAGTGAACAACCTGCGAAAGGAGTTCAAAGTTCAAAAGAGCCGTGAAGGGCTGAAAGGAGCTTTGCGCGACCTGTTTAATCGAGAGTATAACCAAGTCACAGCTGTAAAAGACATAAGCTTTCAAATTCCAAAAGGAGAAATTTGCGGTTATATCGGCGAGAATGGAGCTGGCAAATCCACCACGATCAAAATGTTGACCGGCATTCTTGTTCCGACCTCCGGAGACATCCGTGTAAACGGCTATGTTCCCTACAAAGATAGGGAGGCTTTCGTACAGCACATTGGTGTCGTGTTCGGTCAACGAAGCCAGCTTTGGTGGGATATCGGTGTTATTGAATCCTTTCAGCTGCTTAAGAAGGTGTACCGTGTCTCGGAAGCTGACTTTAAGCAGCGCCTAGATGAGCTGGTGCAGCGATTGGAGCTTGCTAAGCTGTTATCCCGCCCTGTTCGGAAGCTGAGCTTGGGACAACGTATGCGATGTGAGCTGGCGGCGTCTCTGCTGCATAACCCGCAAATTGTGTTTCTGGACGAGCCGACCATCGGGCTGGATATTGTAGTTAAGACCGAGATTCGTGAGTTTTTAAAATCGATGAATCAACGTTATGAAACAACGATATTGCTGACCACGCATGATCTTCAGGATATTGAAGCCCTATGCTCCCGGGTTATTATGCTTGACGATGGACGCATTATTTATGACGGCGGATTGGAAGAATTGAAGGCCAAGTGGGGCAAGGGCAAAGAGGTTATCCTTCAGTTTACCGAACCGGTAACGCTTGAGCGGCTGCAAGGGCTGACCCAAGGTCTTGAGGTAGCTTGGTCAATCGAGAACAACCTCATTGCCCGTGTATGGATCCCTCAACAGCAAGCCAATGTGTCCGAGGTGCTTAGCCGTGTTGTCGGTGTGATGAATATCGAAGATATCAAAATCGTCGAGACAAATACGGACGACATCGTTCGTGAAATTTATAAATCAGGCTCGGCTGATACCGAGAATCGCCGGACCCTTGGACAAGCGTCTAAGGAGGAACAGGAAGTGGCCGTACATGTATAGCGCTTATATCGATATGATCCGCATCCGCTTCTTGATGATGCTGGCTTACCGCGTCAATTACTATAGCGGCATCATTATTTACGCGCTTAACATTGGAGCGTATTACTTTTTATGGAAAGCTATTTATGGCACTAACGAATTGCTGGGCGGAATGACTGTAGCACAGATCACTACATACGTCGCCGTATCCTGGATGGCGCGAGCCTTTTATTTCAATAACCTGGATCGGGAAATCGCTAATGAAATCAAGGACGGCAGTGTGGCCATTCAGTTTATTCGTCCCTACAATTATATCATTGTAAAAATGATGCAGGGTCTCGGAGAAGGTATATTCCGTTTCTTCCTGTTCTCTGTACCTGGAATGGTCGTCATTTCATTCTTGATTCCGGTTAAGCTGCCAACGGATCTTGAGGTGTGGGGAATTTTTCTGCTGATGCTGTTTCTAAGCTTTCTTATTAACTCGCAGATTAATATTATTACGGGCTTGTTCGCTTTTTTTCTTGAAAATAACGAAGGCATGATGCGCATGAAGAGGGTTGTCGTCGATCTGTTCTCAGGGCTAGTGGTACCCATGTCATTTTTTCCAGGCTGGGCGGAAGGTATCTTGAAGCTCCTTCCTTTTCAGGCGATAACGTATTTGCCGGGCGCTGTGTTTACGGGAAAAGTGAGCGGTAGCGCAGTTTACCAGGTGTTCGGAGTGCAGCTTCTATGGTTTGTTCTCTTGATTGTTCCGCTCTATCTGCTATGGCGCGGCGCACGGACACGTCTGTTCGTGCAGGGGGGTTGATAGCATGTTCTATGCAGGCTTACTAATTGATTACTTGAAAAATTACATGAAAACGCGCTTGTCCTACCGTTCCGATTTCTGGATCGAAGTGTTATCGGATTTGCTGTTTAATGGTTTGAATTTGTTTTTCATTCTGGTGGTGTTTCAGCATACCCAGCAGATTGGCGAATGGAACGAGCATCAGATTTTATTTGTCTACGGCTATTTTATGGTGCCCTACGGTATTTTTATTACCTTTTTCAATCTGTGGGGATTTACGGAACGGTATATTGTGAAGGGTGAGCTGGACCGTATTTTAACAAGACCGGCCTATAATCTGGTGCAGCTGATGCTGGAAAATATGGACCCGTCCTCGCTGTTCAGCGCTTTGACCGGATTTGCCATCATGATTTACTCCTGGACTCATTTGGGTCTTAGTCTGACCTGGTATGATCCATTTGTGCTCGTGCTGCTTGTATTGGGCTCGATCATGATCTACGGAGGGGTGTACATTTTCTTCACCTCGCTGTCGTTTTTCTCAGATTCGCCGACGGGGATTTTACCTCTGCTGTGGAATTTACAAAACTACGGCCGGTACCCGATGACGATTTATAATAAGCTGCTAGGCTTCCTGCTGACTTGGGTGCTGCCGTTCGGCTTCGTTGGCTTCTATCCTGCCGCTTATTTTCTGGATCGTGAGCATTGGGGGACCTTCGCGCTTTTGACGCCGCTTGTCGGATTGGTGTTCCTGGTGTTTGCGCTTGCTGTATGGAACTTTGGAATCAAGCGATACCGCGGCGCCGGCTCTTAAAGAGCATGGGGTGAAGGTTTGTGGCTGACTATTGGAAGTAAGTAGTTACCGTGTACTCTAACCTCCATTTTCAGCAAAAATTAAGCTTCTTTTAAGCAAACTTTTAGGTAAATATCATTCTTTCTCCATGCGTGTGTTCTATAATCCTTCTTATAAGATAGGAGGGAGCCTGGAGATGGAATATAGAGAGAACAGAGAAACCAACCTAAAGGATAAAGGACCTACACGAAGTTTCAGGAGCAGTCTGCCACAAAAAGGCGGAATGCTCCTGCTGTGCTGTATGATGGCGTCAACGGCAGGATGCGGCGAAGCCAAAAAGCCCGCATCATCGAAACCGCAAAGCGCCTATTCGAGTGAGCAAGCGATTGAATCGATTAAGAAAGTGAAGTCGCCGGATTACTGGCCCACCAAAGGGTGGAAAACCGCCAAGCCTGAGGAGCACGGAGTTGATTCCGCCGCGCTTGCTGAAATGGTGGATCAATTCAAAGGGCATAATCTCCATAGCTTCGCCCTTATCCGTAACGGCTATTTACTGGCTGAAGGCTATAATCAGGATACCGATGCGGATAAACGACAGCCGATGTATTCAGTAACGAAAAGCTTCACCTCCGCGATTACAGGGATGGCTATTGAGGAGGGCATACTGACTGGGGTAGATCAGAAGCTTAAGGATTTTTTTCCGGAGGTTCAGGAAGACCAGAAGAAGGCTAATATTACGTTGGATAATCTGCTTACGATGACTTCGGGATTGGAATGGGATAATAAGGGCGACCGCTCATCCAATGAAATGGCCGATTCACCAAACTGGATCAAGTATGTGCTTAATAAGCCAGTCGTTGCTCAGTCAGGAACTGTGTTTAACTACAGCAACGGCAGCTCTCACTTAATGTCAGGCATCCTGCAGGAAGCGATTGGGATTCCTATAAGCTACTATGCTAAAACCAAGCTTTTTGACCCATTAGGGATATCCAACGCAGCTTGGGGGACAGATCCGCAGGGAGTGTCCGTTGGAGGGTGGTCCTTACAGCTTACGACGAGGGATATGGCCAAGTTTGGGCTCATGTATTTGCATGAAGGCCAGTGGGACGGCCAAAATATTGTGCCGCGCAAATGGGTCGAAGCTTCTATAAAGCAGCGAGTGAAACAACCTATAATAGACGGTACACAGGGCGGTTATGGTTATTTCTGGTGGCTTAAGCCAATCGCCAGTGAGCAAAATGAAATGTTGGATCACGAAGTATTCTACGCTTCAGGGTCGGGTGGCCAACGAATTTTCGTCATCCCGGACTATAATCTGATTTTGGCGGTTACGGCTGACAACCAGAAGGAAGGCTATATGCCGGAGCAAATGCTGGTCAAGGCGTCGCTGGCCGTTAGATCGGATAAACCGCTGAAGGCTAGCTCTGAGGCAGAAGCTAAGCTTGCGGCCTCGCTGAAAAGCTTTAAAGCGACTGCGGATAAGCCGGAGTAAGGACTCATTTTTTAGTTACACGGTGTATAAAGAGGAAGGAACTGAGGAATTTTGGCTAAGGTAGAGATAGATAAAGTTGTACCTGATTTTACACTTTTGGCGAGCAGCGGCCAGCAGGTATCGTTGCAGCAGTACCGGGGAAAGAGGCTGGTGATCTATTTTTATCCAGCCGATATGACTCCGAGCTGCACGCAGGAAGCATGCGATTTCCGCGATTATAACGGTCAGTTTGCACAATTAAATGCTGAAGTGATCGGAATCAGTCCGGATGATCTGAAAAAGCATGACAAATTTATAACGAAATACGAGCTGCCTTTTCTGCTGTTATCCGATCCCGATCACCAGGTTTGCGAGCTATTCGGTATATGGCAGCTGAAAAAGCTGTACGGTAAAGAGTATATGGGAGTTGTACGCTCAACCTTCTTAATTGACGAAAACGGCAAGCTCGTTAAGGAATGGCGCAAGGTAAGGGTGAAGAACCACGTAGCGGAAGTGCTTCAGGCATTGAAGGAAATGTAGTAAAGATCAGGTTTTCCTAAGCAGAATTGCTTATGGGAAGCCTGTTTTTTTAGGTTGCTTTCATTGTAAAGGAGGCACAGGATACTCTTATGGCTGCCAAAATTCCAACGCGCGCAAATCCCGGGCGCGCGTTGCGGCATTGCATGGCGGTCGGTCGAACCCCACGCGGAAGACGATAGATGGAAATCCTCCCGTTAATCCAGCCTGGATATCGTTTGAAACCAATCTAACTGGAAAAGCTCCTGCTAATCTAGGTGATATGGCTGAGATCAGCCCAAATCCTTAGAATTATCAGGAGAAATTCCAGTTATAGGGCTTGAAACGCTATTTTCGGGAGAAAATAATGTGACATTTTCCTGATAATTGCGTGGGATTCGCTAGGCTGCCATGCAGTGCTTGTTACGAACCCCGAACCCCGCGATTAGCACGCGTTGGAATGCGACCTCATCTCTACTATTCGCTGAGAATACCCAAGAAGGGCTATCTCAAAAGGGTAAACCCTGGTTAGTGAGTGAATGAATCCGATAGAATGTGCAAAAGAAACTTTTATATGGAGGGTTCTTTTGCAACCCTATTTTCACGATAATGGTGGATGGGCTGTTCCAAAATGAATTTTGGGATAGCACTTTCCAAGGACACCGCAAGGCGTTTTTTTATTATCAATAACCTCACATATTTTTACGGTAAACGTTCGGAGCCAGCCCAACATACTTCTTAAATAGCCGTGAGAAGTAGAAAACATCCTTATATCCCAATGTATCGGAAACTTCTTTAAGGGTCAGGTCTGTATTTAATAAAATATTTTTGGCTTCTGCAGCCTTCAACCGATGGATATATTCATTGAGAGGGTATCCGGTATATTCGCTGATGCTGTGGCGCAGTGTCGAAACCGAAATGTGATGGCGTTTGGCTAATTTGGCGGCATCAATTGGTTGGAGCAATGAGTTGGATATATCCTCCAAAATTTGATTCATTTGCTGGGATTTTCCGTGCTCTGGAATTTGATTTGCACTCCAAATAAACTCATACAACAATGATTCAAGCAGCAGCGAAGCACGATCAACATTCGCGGGTGTCCCGCTCTCCATGAGCATAAAAATACGATCAATTCGATTTTGCAAGGAATCATCCGTACCGACCTGACGGACTCTTCCAGGGTGAATGGGCCAGTACTCCAACCACTCCTTTAACCGTTCCCCCTCTATATTGAAATAATATTCATCCCAATAACCGTTCATTTCCGGGCCATATTCGAACACAGCATCCGGATAAAACCAGAATATACTCCCAGATTCCACGGTTTGCCGTACTCCGTTATTAACCTTGTAGTAGCCTCTCCCGCCTGTGATATAAACAAGTGCCCAAGTTTGAAAAGTCGCTTCGTTCCTTTGTAGTGTTCTGCCTGGCAAATGCCCGACGTTGGTGACAGTTAAAGTCTTCAGGTTGAGCTTGCTTTTATCCACCTTGCGGTCAATGATGCGAATCGGAACAGGACTGATCATATAGTCCATGAAACTTGTTACTTTGTACATTCACGTCTGCCTCCGATGCATGGTATGTTTGGTTTAATGTGTTCCTTATGTGCAATATAGCGGTAATGTGGTATGAACATATGCAACATGCTTGTAAAAGTAATTGTATCGTGAAAGCGCTGTTTGGAAAAGAGCTTTTCAAGCAGTTATCCCCAAGGAGAGGAACGATAAACATGTCTAAAGTAAGAGTCGCCGTGATTGGCGCAGGATCCATTTCGAATGTGCATTTAACGGCCTATGCGGCCAATCCGAACGTTGAGCTGGTTGCCATTTGTGACCTTAATGGAGAGAGAGCGAAGGGAAAAGCTGAACAATACAAAGCCTCAAGAACCTTCACTGACTACAAAGAACTGTTAGCCGACCCGAATATCGATGCGGTAAGTATCTGCACCTGGAACAACACTCATGCGGAGATCAGTATCGCCGCATTGGAAGCGGGCAAGCATGTGCTATGCGAAAAGCCTCTTTGCAAGACAGTGGAGGAAGCGCTGAGGGTGCAGGATGCGGTACAGCGTACAGGGAAGCTGCTGCAGGTTGGCTATGTGAGGCGGTTCGGACAAAATGTACAAACGCTGCGCAAGTTTATCGATGCGGGTGAGCTTGGGGACATTTATTATGCCAAGGCCTCCTGCTTGCGCCGATTAGGCAATCCTGGTGGATGGTTCGCGGATGGCGAGCGTTCCGGCGGCGGGCCCTTGATCGATCTTGGAGTTCATATCATTGATTTGTGCTGGTATTTGATGGGCAAGCCCAAGGTTAAATCCGTAAGCGGGAATTCATATCGGAAGCTAGGTAATCGTAAACACATTGACAACTTAGCATTTTATAAAGCGGCGGATTACGATGCAGACAAAAATAACGTGGAGGACTTGGCGAACGCGTTAATTCGTTTTGATAATGGTGCTTCTCTATTCGTAGATGTCAGCTTTACGCTGCATGCCAAAAAAGATGAGCTGACCGTCAAGATCTACGGTGAAAACGGTGGGGCTGAGATTGAGCCTGAGCTGCAAATTATTACCGAGAAGCATCAGACTATTTTGAATGTAACACCACAGATTGATCAGCCAAGCTTCGAGTTTCAGCAAGCCTTTCAAGCTGAAATTAACCATTTCATCGACTGCTGCCAAGGTAATGCGGAATTGCTAAGCCCAGTAGAGGATGGGGTGGAGATGCTGAAAATTTTGAGCGGTATTTATCAGTCGGCAGCCGAAGGCAAAGAAGTTGAATGGTAAGCAGGAGGATAATAGCTGGTGTAAGGAGCTTCCTCTGAAAGATACAGCTATAGGCATTATTCCTTAATAAATTCGAGAAAAGAAAGGATGGGATCTACTGTGAAGCTAACTAATAAAATCGGAGTTATCGTGGATAGCTTTGGAATTGGAGTTCGTTCAGGGCTCTTAAAAGCCAAAGATGTAGGTGCACAAGGCGTCCAAATTTATGCGGTGAGTGGAGAAATGGACCCTGCCAATTTGCCGTCTCATGCACGCAAGGAGCTCAAAAGCTACATCGATTCGCTAGGCCTTGAGATATCGGCGCTATGTGGTGATTTGGGCGGACATGGCTTCCAGGACCGCAAAGCCAATTATGAGAAAGTCGAGAAATCGAAACGGATTCTGGATCTGGCCATGGAGCTTGGAACGAACATCGTCACGACCCATATCGGGATTGTGCCTGACGATGTGCAGAGTGAGATTTACGATTCCATGCAAGTCGCATGTGAGGAACTGAGCAATTATGCGAGGAGCATGGATGCTTATTTCGCGATTGAAACCGGTCCGGAGAAAGCGGCGCATTTGAAGTCTTTTCTGGACTCGCTTACGGTCAATGGAGTATCCGTTAATTTTGACCCTGCGAACATGGTAATGGTTACTGGAGATGATCCGGTGCAGGGAGTTCATATTCTAAAAGATTATATCGTCCACACGCATGTTAAAGATGGAGTGCGCTTCCGTGAAATCGATCCTAGGGAAGTATACGGCTTTCTTGGCTTTGAAAAGATGGATCATCAAAAAATCGCTGAGATGGGATCCGCTGGTCAAGCCTTCAGAGAAGTGCCTCTCGGTGAGGGCAAAGTTCCTT
The DNA here is from genome assembly GCF_042676305.1 of Paenibacillus sp. GCM10027630. Classification (NCBI taxonomy): domain Bacteria; kingdom Bacillati; phylum Bacillota; class Bacilli; order Caryophanales; family Paenibacillaceae; genus Paenibacillus; species Paenibacillus sp. GCM10027630. Next base: position 70,914 of record NZ_JBHTGY010000009.1, read on the forward strand.
TTGCTGAATATTTTGCTGCGCTTCAGGAGATTGGATATACGGGCTATTTGACTATAGAGCGCGAAGTCGGCGATCAGCCGGAAACGGATATACGCAAAGCGGTTTCTTTTATTAATGCTTTTAAATAACCTGCTGTGGGAGAGGGAGTGTTTTGGGATGAAAATAGCATTAAGCGTGTGGAGCTGCCATCAAAACTTTTATAATAAAACGTGGTCAAATGCGGATTTTATCGATTTCGTTGGAACTACCCAGGCTGCTGGCGTCGAGCTGTTGAGTATGTTTTGGAATGCCGATACGGATATCCCTCAGGTGCAGGAGGCGCTGCTGCGCAATAACCTGAAGCTGGCCTGCTTTGGTGCTTGCAACAATCTGGCCCAACGAGATGAGGCGAAGCGCAAAGCACAGGTCCAGGACATTTTAACAAGTGTTGATATGGCAAGGCTGCTGGGTGCGAAGGTAGTCCGGATTTTTTCCGGTGACCGCGCTGAGGGACTGACCTTTGAGGAAGCCAAAGTGTGGATTATCGAAGGACTGAAAGAAGCTGCGGCCTATGCTGAAGAGAAAGGCATAATCTTATGCTTGGAAAATCACGGACATTTCGCTGGAAAGGCCAGCCAGGTGAGCGGCATTATCCGAGAGGTTGGCTCTGATTCTTTGCGAAGCACATTTGATACCGGGAACTTTCTGCTGGTGGATGAAAATCCTAGTGATGCGATTAGACAGCTGCTGCCCTTAGTATCCCACGTTCACTTGAAAGATTTCAAAAAGATGGCTCAAAACGATCCGCAGGGAAGAAGCTATACCTCGCTAAGCGGAGACATTTATGTTGGCCAAGCACCGGGGGAAGGGGATGTAGATCTTCCATTTATTTTGTCCCAGCTGAAGGCTGCTGATTATGACGGTTGGCTGGCTGTGGAGTACGAAGGAAATGAAGATCAACAAGAAGCATCAATCCGTTCTATCCAAAATTTGTATAAGCTGATGCAATAGGTAATATCTAATATTTACGTAGGAACAAATGTTTGCTAAAATAATAAAAAGTCATTATATTGCCCAGTGTTCACAGGGGGAAGGATTAATAATATGAGCGAGGATAACGAAGCGCAGCCTCAGTTTATTTTGAATTCAAGCAAGAATCATGATGAAGCGTTTAAGAAGCTGCTGCAGACGTTTTTCGCAGAATTTATTGAATTGTTTTTTCCTGAAGTGAGTGAGCTGCTGGACCATAGCAAAACAAGATTTCTCATGCAGGAGCTGCTTGTGGATGTTGTTGGGGAGGAAGCACGTCAGCTTGATTTGCTGCTGGAGACCCGGTACAAAGAATTTGATGCCTATATATTGGTTCATTTAGAGCCGCAGTCATACAAACAGGCTAAGTTCAATGAACGGATGTTTATTTACTATAGTCGGTTGTTTGAACGGCATCGTGAAGAATATAAGCTGGTTATCCCTATTGCCATTTTTACAGCGGATGAAATTAGGGACGAACCGAATACACTTCTCATGACAATTCCTGGGCATGACATTCTTCGTTTTGAATTTCTCAAGGTAGAATTGAAGCGGCAGGAATGGAGACGCTTTATTGATTCAGAAAATCCGGTAGCTGCAGCGTTATTAGCCAAAATGGGTTATAATAATAAAGAGAAGCGCGAGATGCGACTTGCCTACTTGCGTATGATATTGAGATTGCAAAAGAAGCTGGATGGAGCACGTCTGGCACTCATCATGTCTGTGGCTGATATGTATTTTGAACCCAATGAAGAGCAGGAAGAATCGATACTTCGCGAATTTAGGGAACAATATCCGGAAGAAGGTGAAGCGATTATGGAGCTAATGCCGGCTTGGAAGAAATGGGGCTATGAGGAAGGGATTGAAAAAGGAATCGAGAAGGGAATCGAAAAAGCGGTTCTTAAAATGCTCAGCAAAGGTTTCACACCTGAAGAAGTAGCCGAAACGCTTGAATTGCCAATGGACGATATTCGGAAGTTGGCCGCTAAGGAATAGTTGTCTGTGAAAAGTAATGCCGAAGTAGAAGCTGCATCAGCAGCCCCCTGCTTCGGCTTTTTGCATTAGGGTTTTAGTTCTGCATTACAGGGATTCTAGACCCTGAATTGTAAAAAATAATTCATGCATACGATCGCTAAATCTCCCATATAGTCTGATAGTTGAAATTAATAGATTATGCGGAGGGATTCACCATGCCTAACTTGCCTCATGTTCATCTATTCCGGCGTATCAGCCTGTTTCTCAGCTTGATGCTAGTCTTGCTCTATTTTGTGGAACCGGTTTCTAGGGCGTATGCTGCAGCCAATGATGAGGAGAGACAGGAGGCTTATGAGCAATTAAAATCCGGAAAGCGGATATGGACGGATAAAGCCTATGTGCAGCCGGATCAACCAACGGTCTATTTAACTTTTGATGACGGGCCAAGTAAGCTGACAGGCAAGGTGCTGGATATTTTACGGGAAGAGGGTGTGCTTGCGACCTTCTTTATGCTGGGTGAACAGGTCAAGACCTATCCTGAGCAGGTTAGGCAGGCTGTGAAGGATGGGCATGCGATAGGCAATCATACTTACAATCATAAATATAACGAGCTATACACCAGCGTTGCGTCGTTCTGGAAGCAGATTGAACAAACCGAACAGGCATTGGATGAGACAGCGGGTGTGAAAACGAGGTTGATACGAGCCCCTGGAGGGACGTTCGGTAATTTTGATGCTTTTTACTTTTATTATTTAGATCAAGCTGGCTTTGAGGTGCATGATTGGAATATCGACAGCGGGGATTCCAAAAGAGTAGGGGTTCCGGCAAGCGAAATAATCCAGACTGTAAAAAACGGTCCATTTGGCGACCAAGTCATTTTGCTAATGCACGATGGGACTGGACATGAGCAAACCGTTAAGGCGCTGCCTGATATTATCCGGTTGTTTAAGGCCAAGGGCTATGCATTTGCACCCCTCAGTCCGCAGGTGAAGCCTGTTCATTTTTCAGCAGGAAAAATCAAATGGAACCGGTCAGTTGGATCGGAGCTACATAATAGACTTTTAGCTGAAGCGGGAGAGCAACGGCATGCATTCGAAGAATTGGGTACTGAAGAGGATCAGGAGTTGGCACAAAAAGAAATAGAGAGCCCACAGGGGCAGCAGTTAGCTGGGGAGACCTTGAATTCACAGGAGTATCGGGTGTATGAGGGAACGGCATTCGATGGGAATGGGAGTGTGAGGGAGCAATCGCTGCAGTCCGAGCTGTTGGAGGTTATTTTGGGCAGTGACAGGCTGCTCTTTGAACCAGGCCAATATCGCTTGACTGGTGGAAATTATCAGGTACCGGTACGTAACCTTATAGAAGCCATGGGAGGTCACGCGGATTGGCGTGAAGGCCAGCGTACGGCTGTTGTTCATTATGGATCTCACGTGATCGAATATGATTTTTCTCATCATGAAATGCGCGTGAATCAGGGAGAGAAGCAAACGGTCTATCATTTACCGCAGATGGAATTAAGAAATGGAACGGTGTATGTACCGCTTCTCAAGACAGTAGAGCTGTTGGGCAGTCACATAATCAATGATGGGGTGGACAATGGCAACGGGCGGATGCAAATCCAGGTTGCACTTACCGGGGGGTATGCGGTCACCTTTGGATTCTAGCTATCCATACTCACACAGGGAATTAGAGGGTTGAAATGATGTGAACCAAGGTAAATGGTATTGCTGTCTAAAGGAACTGAAGACTGGAAATACTAGAATCATAGAATGGGATCTATGAGGAGGTATTTCGGTTATGCAGGTGCATTCATCTTATTTTGACAAGCCGCAAGAAGTATTGGAACGAATAATCTATCAAATGGAAAAAGTGATTATAGGCAAACGAGATGTCATAGAGAAGCTGTTGATCGCTCTTTTATGCGGGGGACATGTGCTGCTGGAGGATGTGCCGGGAGTTGGTAAAACGATGCTTGTCCGGGCCCTCGCCAGAACAATCGATTGTAGCTTTAAAAGGATTCAATGTACGCCGGATTTGCTGCCGTCGGATTTGACTGGAAGCAGTATGTATAATCAGCAGACAGCCCGGTTTGAATTCAGGCCCGGCCCCTTAATGGCTAATTTAATATTGGCGGATGAGCTCAATAGGACCACCCCTCGGACTCAGGCTGCCCTGCTGGAGGCGATGGAGGAGAAATGCGTAACGGTGGACGGAGAGGCGTATGCACTGCCGGAGCCATTTTTCATTCTCGCTACGCAAAATCCTTTTGAGTTTGAAGGAACCTTTCTGCTGCCGGAAGCTCAGCTGGACAGGTTTTTCATGAAGCTTCGACTAGGGTATCCTGAGCCAAGTGAGGAGGTTGAGCTGCTAAACCGTGTTGCCGAGCGGCACCCGCTTACACAGCTTCGTCCGCTGCTGCTGCCCGAAGAGTTCATGGCTCTACAGAAGGAGGCGCTGCGGATACATGTGGATGATGCGGTTAAAAGCTATATTGTAAATATAACGGCCGCTTCTCGGAACCATCCTCACTTGGCACTTGGGGCGAGCCCTCGCGCTTCGATTGCTTTAATGCGTGCGGCACAGGCTCGTGCGTTCATGTCCGGCCGCAGCTACGTCATACCCGATGATGCCAAGCAGCTCGCGGTGTCAGTTCTGGCGCACCGATTGCTGCTCTCTGCGGATGCAGCATTGTCTTATACGAGCTGTGAAGCTGTATTGAATGGAATTATTGCGGGTGCTCCGATACCTTCACGGCGTTATGCGCCGGCACAGTAGGAGATAACGTTATGTTTAATAACGTATTGAATCTGTTGATCCTTATTCTTTGCGGCTTGCTCGCAGCCTATTGGGGAATTCATGAGGGAGGGCGGTCGGCATGGCTTTGTACGTATGGGATAGGGACGCTGCTGGTTTATCTTGGTATGGTGTATATAAGTTTCCCATCGAGGATCCGAGTACATCGGTCTATTGAACATTCCCGCTGCTGGAGCGGAGAAGCGATAACGATGGAACTGCGAATGCATTTTCGTGGATTTTTTTCGATACCCTCGGTTTGGCTGTCTATTGAGGAAATTTGGAGCCATATAGGAACCGATGAGAAGGTCGTCTTTAAGGATACCTATCGGCCTTCCTTGTCGAGAGCTGTTAAGCTAAATGCGGTAATACCGGGTCTGCCGCGAGGTTTGTACCGATTGGAAGCGATGACGATCAGCATAAGCGATGCATTCGGGCTGCTGCATATCAGCCGGAAAGTACCGGTTGGGGAGCACGAGCTGCAGGTGCTGCCCAGGCCAAGACCTCTGCAGCCGAATCTGGACGGCGCTGGAGGGGAACTCCAGCGCCGCAGTCGGCAGCAGCAGCTGCAGCGGCTGGCCTCGTCCCCGTTGATCTACGGGACGCGGCCCTACGCGCCGGGGGATCCGCTAAGCCGGATCCACTGGCGCGCAACCGCGCGCGCAGGTGCCCTGCGCGCCAAAGAGTCGGAGCAGCCCGGCATGGACCGGCTGCTCATCTGTATCGACGCGGCCGCAGGCCCCTCGAACGCAGCCGCGTTCGAATCGGCCATCGAGGCCGCGGCAGGGCTGGCCAAGCGCGCGCTGGAGCTTGGCTTGACCGTGCGCCTTGCCGCGTCTGATCGGCAAGGCCGTGTCCTGGAGGCGCAGGGGCGAGAGCGCCTCCCTGAGCTGCTCCGGCTGCTCGCGCTGCTGCCGTGCAACGGCGACCGCCCCCTGGCGGGGTTGGTGCAGCGGGAGACGCTGCATCTCAGCCCAGGGGCCGGGATCGCCATCATCACGGCACAGCCGGATGAGCAGCTGCTGCACTTGCTGTGCCGGCTGCGTTCACGCGCCGTGCAGCTGGTGTACATCCACAGCGAGGCCAATGGGCCGGACGCTGTGGAGCAGTGGCGGCGGCAGGCTCGGGCCGCGCGCTGCCGGTTTACGGCGGTCGGCGCGCTAAGCCGCCGCACCGCCGAAGGAGGTGCTGGCGATGTCGCAGATGCCAATCGATCCGCCGCCGTTATATAAAGCGGCGCCTCCGCTGCCTGAGGCAGCTTCCAGAATTCCAGCCGCCTCAGCGCGGCTTGTATCCGCCCTGCTGCTGTTCTGGCTTCTGCGAGAATGGATTATTCCCTTGGAGCGATTATCTGACATCACGGAAGTGTACAGCACTACGCCCTTTTTGATCGCCTTTGGCCTGTTTTTGGTCCTCGATATGCTTCGCGTACCGGGAGGATCCGCATGGCCATTAAAGGCTATAGTAATCATTGGAGCTGCAGCAGTGCTGCATAGCGGTAGCTGGCTGCCTGGTGGAAGCTGGTGGGCTGGCTGGCTGAGCGATCTCACAGGAGATGCGCTCAACATCGCGCAAGGGAGATTCTCGGAGCTTGAGCCTGTAACCCGGACCATGCTGTTCCTGGGAGGCTGGTCGTTTTTCATATGGGTTGTACATTCTTTTGCTGCTGAGCGTCAACAGATCGGTTGGTTTGTGCTGATGACTTTATTTTATCTGGTGCTGCTTCAGCTCATATTTGATATTGATATGTCACTTGCACTGCTGAGTGCTTCGGGAGCCGGGCTGCTGCTGCAGGGCTCGCTTCAACCCGGTCGTTGGCTGCGTTGGTATCAAGAATCACCCCGAGTCCAACCGCTTGCCAAACATCGCATAGCAGGAGGCGCTGTGGCTTCTTTGATAGCCAGCTTCACTGTTGCAGGCTTATGCTTGCTTGGGGCATGGATTGGAGCTGAGCAGCATCCACGGGAAGGCAAGGCAGTTGATTGGTCTGAATACGTATATAAATGGCGGCAGGCGCTTCCCTTATCAGCATGGAATGTATCAAGTAATTCGGCTGATGGACGTAAAACAGGCTACGGTGCAGACGATTCCAAGCTTGGCTTTCCTTTGAAGCCTGATGACCATTTTGCTTTTACAGCACGTACAACCCAGCTTACCTACTGGCGAGGTGAGGCTAAAAATATATATACAGGACAAGGCTGGGGACAGACGTATTCCCAACCTGTTCAGAACCTGATGGATTCGGCAATCACAGCTGCTGCTTCTTACAGTCAGGCTTCGAACAGCTCAACCGGCACAGCAAAAACGCTCGTGCATCAAGAGGTGACCCTTTGGCAAAATGGACTCGACAGCCAATTGTTTCTTGGCGGTGAATTGTTTAAAATTGATGAGCTCATCTCCAAAGAGGGAGAGCCCATTTCACCTGAATGGATATGGAAAAACAAGCTGACAGACCGCGTTCTTCTCCCAGCTATGGCGGATCCACTTGCTTCTTATAAGGTCCAGGTGCTAGCCTGGAATCCTTTACCGCCATTGGCGGACAGCTCTGCTGATTATGTATTAACGGATGCTTTTAAAAACACATATTTACAGCTCCCAGATAAACTTCCGTCACGAGTTGCGGAGTTGGCTATGAAAATTACAAAGAGTAAGGATTCCTCTTATGAAAAGGTAAAAGCTATCGAACAATTTTTGCAGGAAAATTACTCCTACAGTATGGAGCGGGGCAGACCGCCCTCGGCTGGGCAAGATTTGGTTGATCAGTTTTTGTTCGAGCAGGGAGTAGGCTATTGCGATCATTTTTCTTCAGCTATGGTCGTTATGCTTCGGACAATTGGAATTCCTGCACGCTGGGTAAAAGGCTTTGCACCCGGTGAGGTCATTGCTGTGGAAAAGCTTAATTCCAGTACGAGGTCTGCTTCATCGTCGGTAGCTCAACGGCCAGCATCTTTTGATGCCGCTGCTGTAGCAGAGGAAGTGAGCGGCTTATCAACTCCGCTTAATGATTCTATTTACACCGTGGAAGTGCGTAATAAAGATGCTCATTCGTGGGTGGAGGTTTATTTCCCGGCAGCAGGGTGGATACCTTTCGATCCTACACCCGGCTTTAATGAGAGTAAGGCACTCCAAATTAAGACGGCTGCAGACTCTGCTTCTGCTAGTGACAATGGAGTTGGACACAAAGCGGATGGCGAGCTGCCTTTATCAGGAGGTTATGCCCTCCTTCAATTTGTACCGTCGCTGGGGCAAATTATCCCCATGCTTCGCCGATTTGCTGCTGTATTACCCACATATGCCAAGGAGCTTGTCCCGCTTCTCCACAGCATAGTCTTGTGGATGAAGTCTTGGTTACCTTTATTCCTGTGCATAGTAATTGGAGTTTTCTTGGTTTTTCTTATCCACATGTGGATAAGAAAATATCGTAGCAGGCCTATTTTTTACTCGCGGCTCGGAGCTGGTGAACGAGAACGAGAATCATCGAGCCTCTCAGGGACTATGAGGAATTGGACTGCCATGCGCTTATCAGAGCGTTTATGGAACAAGCTGCAACGGCGGTGGGGAGCTGCTGGTGCATCTCAGACGATGCGGGAGTATCTGCTTACAAGGCCGTTCACTACGGATACCCAGCGCAGTGCACTGCTTCGGCTGGTACGGCTATTGGAAGCTATCCGGTACCACAACGGACCTGGACGGGTGACATACAGCCAGCTGCAAATAGCTTGGCGCGAGTTTAAAAAGGCATCAAACGGTACGCAATGAGTTTATGTAAGCGAATAGAGATATTTATGTGTACTGAAAAACAGCCTGTGGAGCCAATCTACAGGCTGTTTTCATTGTTGCATAGCTGTTGATATCCATGTTAATTATGTGCATAACTATGGTTGATTTGTTTATAACTATGTGGATAAGTGTGAATTATCTGAAAAATGAAGGTTAGTATGTGTATATGTTGTTATGCTGTATTATTAATAGTAGGACCTATCTATATGGTAAATGATAAATGGAATGATAATAAATGATTAATGGCCCTTTCAATGGAGTGGAGATAAATGAATCGCAATAAAGGTTTTCTCATACAGGCATTGCCCTTTCTAATTAGGAAGCTTATAATATTACCTATTGATTTAGCAGAGCGTTGAGCGGAGTTGAAGCAGGGATTTGCTTAATAAATAAGCAAGTGGCCTATTGAAAACTCAGCCGATGCGTACGAAGTCAGTTTTCTATAACGAAAACTCAGTCAATGCTTACGAAAGAAAGTTTTCTAAAGAAAACTCTTAGGAGGAAATTATGGATAAACCGAATGAACTTATTGTCGTATTAGATTTCGGAGGGCAGTACAATCAACTCATAGCCCGTCGGATTCGTGATTTGGGAGTGTATAGTGAGCTGCTGCCTTACAATACAACCGCGGACAAATTAAAGCAGCTTTCACCTAAAGGAATTGTTTTCTCTGGCGGACCATCAAGCGTGTATGGAGAAAACTCCCCGATTGTTGATCCAGCCATCTATGACCTGGGTATCCCTATTTTCGGTATTTGTTACGGTATGCAGCTAATAGCTCATCAGCTTCAAGGCAAGGTGGAAAGAGCCTCCAAACGGGAATATGGCAAAGCAGAAGTGGATTTTGCGGATCATTGTCAGTTAGTCCATGGCTTGGACAAGCAGCAAACCGTATGGATGAGCCATGGCGATCATGTAGTTGAACTTCCTACAGGTTTTGTTGTTGATGCCAGCACGGATCATGCTCCAGTTGCAGCAATGAGTCACCCGGATAAAAATATATTTGGCGTCCAATTTCATCCAGAGGTTCGCCATTCCGTTTTTGGTAATGACATGATTCATAACTTCCTGTACCGAGTATGCGGTTGTGTGGGACAGTGGAGTATGGAAAGCTTCATCGAGGACACAATTCGTGATATCCGTACACAAGTCGGCGACAAAAAGGTGCTATGTGCACTTAGCGGCGGCGTGGATTCTTCCGTTGTTGCAATATTGCTTCACAAAGCAATTGGCGATCAACTGACATGTATGTTTATTGATCATGGTTTGCTGCGCAAAGGGGAAGCGGAAGGTGTTATGGAAACCTTTGTTGGCAAATTCGATATGAAGGTTGTTAAAATCGATGCCCGTGATCGTTTTATGGGTAAGCTTGCCGGAGTAGATGATCCTGAACAAAAGCGGAAGCTGATCGGAACGGAATTCATTCGCGTGTTTGAGGAAGAATCGGAGCAGTTTGATGATTTCGCCTTTTTGGCGCAAGGAACGCTGTATACCGATATCGTAGAGAGCGGAACAGCTACTGCACATACTATCAAGTCGCATCATAACGTAGGCGGTCTTCCAGAGGATATGAAATTCGAGCTGGTTGAACCGTTGAAGGCTTTGTTTAAAGATGAAGTGCGTAAAGTAGGCGAAGAATGCGGCCTGCCAGCAGAAATCGTATGGCGTCAGCCATTCCCGGGTCCGGGTCTTGCAATCCGCGTGCTGGGTGAAGTAACTGAGGAGAAGCTGACCATTGTTCGTGAATCCGATGCTATCCTGCGTGATGAAATTGCCAAAGCGGGTCTAGATCGCGAGATATGGCAGTATTTCACTGCACTTCCAAACATGAAAAGTGTTGGCGTAATGGGAGATGCTCGCACGTATTCCTACACGGTAGGTATTCGTGCAGTAACCTCCATCGATGGTATGACTGCCGATTGGGCACGTATTCCATGGGATGTTCTTGAAAAAATATCGGTGCGTATTGTTAACGAAGTGGATAATGTAAACCGTATTGTCTATGACATTACTTCCAAGCCGCCAGCTACTATTGAGTGGGAATAATAGGTAAGTAGTGATGGGAAAAGTCGTTTCTTTCCTCTTTTGGAAGAAGCGGCTTTTTCTTATGCCCTATGTCTAGTGATTTTAATAAATAAACCGAACATGAAGAAAAAAAAACTGCCGAATGTTCGGAAAAGCAATTGACAAGTGAAGGTATCGCTCTTAGAATAAGTGATGAATATTAAGGGAATAACAGTTTCGTATAATCTCGGGAATCGGCCTGGGAGTCTCTACGAGATCACCGTAAATGATCTGGCTACGAACAAACAAAGCGGAAGACGTTTAACGTACACTGTGTAACAGAGCTCACGGCACATCCTGCTGTGCATCTGTATGCGCAAGTGCTTACCGTCCCGACTTTGCTTGCGGGCTCAGCAGAGAGATCATGCTGAGTTTATTTCGTTGTTCCAAAAACCATTTGGAGGGATTTGGGGATGGATCGATTTTTCAAGCTAAAAGAAAACGGTACTACCGTACGTACGGAGATCATGGCAGGCTTAACGACGTTCATGACAATGGCGTATATTCTCGCGGTAAATCCGAACATTCTAAGTAATTTCGGATCTGGTGCGACGGGCATGGATTGGACTGCGGTGTTTTTGGCAACGGCTATTGCTGCAGGCGTTATGACCATTGCGATGGGCCTGTTTGTTAATTTTCCTGTTGCTTTAGCTCCGGGGATGGGCTTAAATGCATATTTTGCTACAGTGATTCTATCTTCACAAGGTCAGTTTACGTTTCAAATGGGACTAGCTGCTGTATTCATTTCCGGATTGATTTTTATTGTACTAACGGTTACGAAGGTACGCCAATTGCTGTTAGTTGCAGTGCCGGATAGCTTGAAGCATGCCATCACGGTAGGGATTGGGTTGTTTATTACAATTATTGGTTTGAAGAATAGCGGTTTGCTTACGGTAGCTGTGGAATCAACTAAAGATATTCCTGCTCATAAGTTTGTGGATGTGCTTTCTTTTGAAACCGTCTTCCATATGGGGAGTCTTAAAGATCCTGGAGTATTGCTTTGCATTATTGGTTTGTTTTTAATCTCGATTTTGATGGTGCTGCGGGTTCGCGGTGCAATATTATTAGGTATTTTGCTGACAACCGTTGTTGGCTACTTTATGGGTCAAGTAAACCTGGGTATGTTGACTGATGCTAAAACGAATTGGGTACCTGACATGGGTAAATTAGCCTTTGGTCAATTTGATTTCAAAGGTTTGATGAATGTGGGAATTATTTCAGTAATTGCAACCTTTACTTTTGTGGAGCTGTTCGATACATTTGGTACTTTAGTGGGTACCGCAAACCGTGCTGGCTTTATGAAAAATAAAGAGGAAGGCAACAAAAAAGTCGGCAAAGCTATGATGGTTGATGCTATTGCGGTCAGTGGCGGCGCTCTGGTGGGTACAAGTACTGTAACTGCATATGTAGAGAGCGCTGCGGGCGTTGCTCAAGGCGGGCGTACTGGCTTGACTGCTGTAACTACTGGCGTGTGCTTTTTGCTGGCGTTGTTCCTTGCTCCAATTGCGGCTCTAATTCCAGGGTCGGCTACTGCAGCGGCGCTAATCATAGTAGGCGTTCTGATGATGCAATCTATCAAGGAAGTTGATTTCCAAGATTATGTTGTTGCGATCCCATCCTTCTTTACCATCGTATTCATGCCTTTTACATATAACATCGCAAATGGTATCTCGTTCGGTATTGTGTCCTATGTGGTTTTGGCCTCCATTGCTAGTGCTAGCGGTCGTGGGCAATATAAAGTGCATTGGTTGATGTGGGTGTTGGCTGTGCTTATCGTGCTTAGGTATGTGTTTATCGGTAGTGAAGGATAGTTATCCCAATATTTGGGATTTGCTCCAGTGTTCATTAAATTCATGAGCGCTGGGGCTTTTTTAATTGGGGTACATATTTAGCGGGAGGAAAAATAGCTAGTGTCAGCCTCCTCAAGTTGTAGTATAATATTTAGAATAAGTGAGGTGAATTGGATGTCTGAAATGAATGAAAAAGAGCTGCTAAATGCAATATTGTACGAGCTGCAGGCGGTTCGTGCGAAGGTAGATGCGACATCAGATGATTTACTGCATTTTCGAAAAGAAATGAATGAATTTAAATCGGAAATGAATGATTTTCGAAAAGAGACCGCCAATAATTTTAACAAGGTAGACCGTAGGTTAAGATTTGTAGAAACGGATTACGACCAGCTTAATGAGCGGGTTGATAAAATAGAATTACGTAGCAATCATTGACAGTCCATATGGCTGTTTTTTTGTTTTTAGGTGCAGGAAAAATAGTGTTTATCCGAACAAGCATTTGATGTTTGATTATCTCGTTCAAAAAAGTTTTTGTAACGTATGCATTGACATTGGATGAGAGGCATACTATACTAACAAACAATATCATAAACGCGAAGAACGGGAACAGTAGTCGGTCCAATCTGTACAGAGAGCTGCGGGTGGTGCAACGCAGTCAGAGAAGCCTATGAAGCTCGCCCGGGAGCGGTGGAACTGAAACGGTGTAGCGCTGCACCTGCAAATAAGTTCTGACGGTTTGCCTCCGTGAAAGGGTAGTGCTGATGAATTCATTCATCCGTACACTAAGCGGATCTCCAGCATAATGCGGAGGTCAACGAGAGTGGTACCGCGATAAGACTATAAGGTCTGTCGTCTCTTATACAGAGATGACAGGCCTTTTTTGGTTATAGGAATTAGCATTAACATCATAACAACAAACGCGAAGAACGGGAGCTAGTAGAGCATTTCCCTTGTCCAGAGAGCTGCGGATCGGTGCAACGCAGTCAAGGGAGGCACGAATCTCGCCCGGGAGCGGTAGAGCTGAAACCGGTAGAACCACCGGTGTTAGGCTGTAACGGAGGATCCCCACGTGATCGGGGAGCGAAGTAGAAGTTTCAATGCTGCGAAATAAGCGCTGCTTGAGGCCTGCATACTTTGCACAAAGCGGACGCCCTTCGAAGGAAGGGGTCAACAAGAGTGGTACCGCGGCAGCTTAGGCCTGTCGTCTCTTTTCTAGAGACGATGGGCTTTTTTTGTTGAAAAAAAAGCTGCAAATCTGGCAAACGCACTGGCTTTAGGAGGGCTACACCATAGTTCTTCTAGGTAAAAACTATAATCAAATCTTCGGGCTTGTTGCCCATCATAGTAAATAAAATTGGGAGGAATAACAAATGACGAACATGAACCAAGTAAACTCAAACCAAGCAAGCACAGCAAAGGGTCAGGCTAAGGAAATAAAGAGAGTCCATATTTTTGATACGACGCTTAGGGACGGTGAACAAGCGCCGGGAGCATCGCTGCATCCCGAACAGAAAATTGTTATCGCTCGCCAACTGGCACAGCTAGGGGTAGATGTTATTGAGCCGGGTTTTCCAATCTCCAGCCCAGGCGACTTTATGGCCGTACAGCGTATTTCTCAAGAGGTTACAGGTGTTGAGATTTGCGGATTTGCTCGAGCGGTTAAGGAAGATATCGATTCAGCCGTCCGGGCGACGGAAGCTGCGGAACGGCGGAGGCTGCATATGTTTTTGTCCTCGTCCAATATTCATCTGGACTTTCAGCTGCGAAAATCGAGAGAACAGGTTATTCAAATTGCCCGATCGATGGTTGCTTATGCTAAGCAATTTGTAGATCGAATTGAATTTTCACCGATGGATGCAACAAGAACTGGAGATGAATTTTTGTTTGAAATGATTGAAGCTGTGATCCAGGAAGGAGCAACGATCATTAACATCCCGGATACTGTCGGTTATGCTCTGCCTGAAGAATACGGAGCGATGTTTACCCGTGTGATGAACAACGTTCGCGGCGGTAAGGGAGTAGAGTACAGCGCTCATTGTCATAATGATCTTGGGCTTGCAGTTGCTAATAGTCTTGCAGCGATTCAAGCTGGAGTTACTCAAGTTGAAGTGACCGTTAACGGTGTAGGCGAACGTGCTGGGAACTGCTCCTTGGAAGAGCTGGTGATGGCAATTGAGACTCGTAAGGATGCAATGGGGGCTGTGACCGGGATTCAGACACCATACATTTACGAGGTATCACAAAAGGTCAGCCGTGCGATGAGCTTTCCGATTGCTTTTAATAAACCAATTGTGGGACGAAATGCTTTTCAGCACGAAGCTGGCATCCATCAGGATGGGCTTTTGAAAAATCGCAATACTTACGAAATTATGGACCCGGATCGGCTTGGCGTACCTCGCAATATGATTATTCTGGGCAAGCATTCAGGACGTCATGCCATTAAGCATCGTGTAAGCCAATTTGGTGTGAATCCGACAGAGGAACAAATGGAAGCACTGTATATCAAATTTAAAGAGCTGGCCGATCGGCAAAAGGTAGTTCAAGATCATCAGCTGATGGAGCTGATTGGTCATACCGTTAATACGGTGCTTGAGCCATATACATTAGTGCAGGCACAAGTACTGACGGGAACAACAGGAAACCGGATGGCTTCCTGCACCGTTAAGGACAACGCAGAGGGCAATGAGCTTGTCTTCTCGGGGACCGGCGAAGGTCCGGTAGAGGCACTGGTCGCAGGTATCAGTCAAGCACTTCCTGTTCATGTTGATTTTACGGATCTGGAGCTGTACTCCTTGTCTTCGGGCGAAGAGGCTAACGGAGAGGCAATTGTGACTGTAAGCTGGAAGGGCAATCATTTCAGAGGAGTAGCTGTTCATCGGGATGTGCTGATGGCGGTAGCGCAAGCCTATATGGCCGCTTGCAATCAAGCTGTTCGCGAATATCTTTTACAAGAGCAGGCTCAAGGGGAAGCAAGGGATTCAATTGATGCCGGGGAAGTAGAAATTACAATTCCTTAAAAGCTTCTGGTCCAGTTCACTGGGTTGAGTCAGCTAGCTCTGGTGAGGTTAGTGGATGCGGCTGGCTTATACGGACATTACATCATCGTTTCGACAGAACGAATGTTATATTTGTTAATGCGAGAGGGATGAGGGCGGATGTCGGAAAAGGATCGTATCCTTGCATATTATGAGACTTTTGACGAATGGGGAAGGCTTGAACGCGAACCGATTGAGTTTACTGTGAATTGGCATTTTATCCAAGCGCATCTCCCCAAGCAAGGCCATATTCTGGACAATGGAGCGGGTCCTGGCAAATATGCAATGAGATTGGCTCAATGCGGTTATAAGGTTACGTTGTCGGACGTAACGCCTAAGCTTGTGAAGCAGGCTCAGGAAAAGGCTGAAGAGTGTGGCTTGCTGGAACGGTTCAATGGCTTTCATGTTGCGGATGCAAGGGATTTGAGCTGCTTTGGAGCTGAACAATTTGATGCTTCCTTGATGCTGGGACCTATGTATCACTTGCAAATGGAACCAGAGCGAGCAGCCGCGGTTAAAGAACTGTACCGGGTTACAAAGCAAGCGGGAGTTGTGTTCGTAGCTTTTATGCCAAGAATTAGGCATGTTATAACCTCGCTGCTTGCCCCGCTCCATTGGAAGCCAAACGATAGTGCGGATGGAATAGCTGAATTCATGAATACGGGAGTATTTAACCACAGTGATGAAGGAAGGTTTACGGGGGCTTACTATTTTGATATTGAAGACATTCAGCCTTTTATGGAGAATAATGGCTTCCAAACGATTAAACTGATCGGTTCATCGAATATTAGTTCATTGCTCCAGCGGGAACAAAGGGATTATTGGAAGCAACGTGGAGATGAAGAGATGCATAAAATAATACAGATATTAATAAAATCAGCGGAAAATCCATATGTTTTAGGGGTTTCCCCCCATGTTGTGTATATTGGAAGAAAAGTCAGTTAATTTTAAATATTTAAATAAAACTCATAAATAAATACACAAGGGCTGTGGATAAAAGTTATCCACAGCCCTTGTGCGTAATGTGAATAACTATGCAAAAGTGAATAAATTCAACCCGAATGGAGACACCCTATTTTCATGACAAGTGGATAATATTTTCATGAATAACCTGTGGATAATGTGGATAACCCTGTGGATTACAAAGAAATGGGCGTTTTTCCAAGCGGATTTTTGAATGGTCCTTGGGGATAATCTTGTGGATAATAGTAAGAAATTCCTATGATAATCACATGCGGGATAAATGGGTTAAGTTAGGGGGAAAGTAACGTCATATAGGGTAAATAGAACATACTAATTAGTAAAAGATGGCCCGGAAATGAGGAGGTTTGATTGTGGTTAAGAGCCGGACGGCTGGGTTTATATTTGTTTTGTGGATAAGCAGTATGATGATGCTAAATCAAGCGTCTGCTAATCCTCAATCCACATCGGATCCATTTTCAAAGCATTCAACAATACATAAAAAAATAACGGTGGTTTCTGTTCCCGGTTTGTCTTTTTTGGAGTTGGACCCGCACAACGCACAGCAGGACAAGGCTCTGATCACAACCTTGCCTCACATAGAGGAGTTAAAACATCGAGGTGCATGGGGGGCATTAAATATCAGAACTCCAGGCAAAGGCTTGGAGGATGTGTATATATCGATGGGAACGGGACAAATTGCCGATGCGAACTCAGGTATGGCAGGCATTCAAGCCAGGGAACCGCTTGGAGCTGAGCAAGCTTGGCAGAAGTATCAACGATTGACAGGTGTTTCTGTAGGTGAGGGTAAGAATGGAATCGTTGTCCCTCAGATGGAAGTAATCAAACGTTTAAATGCTTCAAATTATTATCATGCACGACCAGGTCTGCTGGGAGAAAGCTTGGAGGCTGCAGGAATCCGCGTAAGCGTATGGGGGAACCTTGATCTTGTGAAGTCGGAAGCCGGTATGAAGGAAGCGGATTTAGGCAAAACCTTTCGCAGATATGCCCCGGCTATGGTAATGAACGAATCAGGCCGTGTACAGCAGGGTGATGTTGGCGGCAATGGATTGCTCGTCGATAGCTCTGGACCCTATGGATTACGAACTAATTATAGTTGGTTAATGGCCCGGTGGAGTGAGCAGATGAGCCCATCGTTAGTGCTGCTGGAGCTCGGGGATCTCCAACGTTTATATGATGAGCGAGAGTCTTTTTCCAAGGAAGCCTTTGTGAGAAAGAAACAGGAAGTTGTGACCGAGATAGACCGTTTTATAGGAGAATTGACACGTGCTATGGAGAAGGAGTTCGATGGATTGGAGGAGCTCTGGCTGCTGAGTCCGCAAGTAAATGGAGAAGCAGCTAAGGAAAAAGCTTTATTAGCGCCAATCCTTATGTACTCGCCGTCTTCTGATAAGGAGGCGCTGTTGACATCTGCAACAACCCGCCGACAAGGTCTTATTACGATTGTTGATATCGCCCCAACCTTGCTCAGGGCTTACGGCATTCCAATACCTCAGGAGATGATCGGATTACCGGTTATTGCAGAATCAACATCAGATGCGCTTCCAAGGCTACTACAGGATTTGCAGCATATGCAAGCTGTGTATACGCAGCGGCCCAAATTACTATATGGGCTTGCCGTGTATGAAATTATAGTGATGCTGGCTGCGCTGGCGGTCGCTTTGTATTTTTCAGGCAGTCGTGTTATAGGAAAAAGAGGGTTAACCCTATGGAGGACTCTGCTGTTCTCGCTTCTAATTGCCCCTCTTGGACTTCTGGCAATGGGATGGCTTGCTTCCCAGTCGGAAGGAGCAACGGCAGCTGTGCTGGCCGGGATATTCGGAGCTAGTATAGTATTCTCATCAGCCGTGGCCCGGATACGTAAAGGATTTGTATATGGCTTGGCGGCGATAGGGTTATTGGTAACAGGAGTGATCCTGTATGATGGTTTTCACGGCGCAATAGCCATGCAGAGATCGGTGCTCGGCTACGATCCAATGATAGGTGCGCGTTACTATGGCATCGGTAACGAATTTATGGGCGTGCTGCTCGGCGCTGCGCTGCTCGGCCTCACCGCGCTGCAGCAGGCGCTGCGCTTGTCGCGGCGTCCGCGCCGCGCCGTGATTGAGCCCCCGGGCTCAATCACGGCTTCCGGCGCGATAGCGCCAGCGGCTGCGCGCGAAGCGGTGCTCGCGGATGCGCTGCTGCCCGCGCCTGCGGGCTTCGCGGCCTGNGCGCGAAGCGGTGCTCGCGGATGCGCTGCTGCCCGCGCCTGCGGGCTTCGCGGCCTGGCGCTTGCCGCCGCTCGGCGCGCCCGCGCTGTGGCCTCGCGCTGGCGCGCCAGCTGCAGCGCTGCGCACCGCGGCAAGCACCGGCGCAGCCGCGCGCGCCTGGGCCGCGCTGCCTGCAGCAGCAGCCGGCGTGCTTGTCGCCGGCTACCTCGCGGCGCCGGAGCTCGGCACTAACGCCGGCGGTGCGCTTGCCGCCGCGGCAGGCTTCGGCGCGCTCACGGCGCGCCTCGCTGGTGGGCGCCGCTGGCTGCGCCTGGCGCCGCTTCTAGCGCTGCTGCTCGCTGCAGCGCTAGCGGGCTTGTGGCTGCTCAACGCAGGTGCAGCCACAGGTCTTCCGGCCGATAAGCAGAGCCATATCGGCCGGGCCTTCGATGCGCTGCTCCAGGGACGGCTAGACGCTATAGGCGCCATGATTGTACGAAAGCTCGAGATGAACTGGCACCTGATCGGCGTCTCGGCCTGGAGCAAGGTTCTCCTCACCAGCCTTGTTGTAATGGCTGCATTGGTGCTGCGGCCTCGGGGGCTGTTTCGCCGCTGGCAGCGCCGCTACCCATACCTCATGTATGGCTGCGCAGCCAACGTAATCGGCACAATCGCGGCGCTGCTGCTTAATGACTCAGGCATCGTTGCCGCGGCAACGATGATTATATACGGCAGCGTACCTCTGCTGCTGCTCAAACTGGAAGAGGCTGTCCCAAAAGGGTATCAGTGAATGAATCAGTCCCAAACTATGTACAAAGACGCCTCCAAAACCACCATGCAAGCGGAAATGGAAGCGTCTTTTTTGTAGGGAAATTCCCCTCAAAGTGGGGGATTGAAAATCCAGAAATGAGTTCGGCAACTTTTTGGATGTTGCTTAAGTGATGGGGAGAGAAGCGATGTTCAAAGGCTGCTTTCAGTCTAGAGGAGGCCATGATTTGTCGGGGCCGCTGCGAAAGAAAATAGATGGAAAATGTAACGCTAATCCAGCGTGGATATCGCCTGAAATCAATCTAACTGGAAAAACAAACTCTAATAGAGGGGATATGGTGGATATTAGCCAAAATACGTAGAATTAGCATGAGAAATTCCAGCTATAAGACTTGGAACGATATTTTCGGAGTAACTAACTTGACATTTTCCTGATAATTGCACGGAATGCGCAAGACTGCCATACAATGCCGGAACCGAACCATGAACCACGAGCTATGAACCCGATACCCGCGATTAGCAAGCGTTGGAAAGCTATCTCATCTTATGCGTCACTGAATACACAAGAATGTGCAAAAGAGCCTTCGACTATTAAAGTGGAATTGAGGGCTCTTTAGCAACCATATATTCAGGATAAAATGGTGGAGGGGTTGTCTCAAAATGTCTTTTGGGACAGCCCCTTCTGTTTTAAAGGTAGAAGCTATTATTTTATTCCACTAAATAGTTATTGCATTAATAATTAAAAATTTCCCTAACCTATTCAGCCAGATCGAATTCCATTAATTACTCCGCCAGCTGCTCCCATTGCTCATAGCAATTGGCCAGCTCTGCTTTTTTCTGTTCAATGAGCTCGTTTTTTTGCTGCACCTGTACGTAGTCGTTATACACTTCAGGTTTTGCGAGATCTGTCTCCAGCTCAGCCATCTCTGTTTCCAAACGGGCGATATCCTGCTCCAGCTGCTCCAGCTTACGCTGGCGTGCACGCTCATCACGCTTGGCCTGCTTGCCTGCTTCGAAGCTTTTCTCCGTTTGCGATGCTGCTTGAGCTGCCGTATCCATTTTGGCTCCGCCGGCATTTTTCCCTTTTGCCGCTTCCAGAGCCAGCCGCTGACGTTCTATCTCGGCGAGCTCCTGCTTTTTTTCTACATAGTCATCATAATTTCCGAGATAGGGGGTCACGGCAGTACGTGTCAGCTCCAGCATGGATTCGGCCATTTTGTTCAAGAAATACCGGTCATGGGATATAAAAAGCAGTGTGCCTTCGTAATCTATAAGAGCTGATTCCAGCACTTCCTTACTGTACAAGTCCAGATG
The DNA here is from genome assembly GCF_042676305.1 of Paenibacillus sp. GCM10027630. NCBI lineage: Bacteria > Bacillati > Bacillota > Bacilli > Caryophanales > Paenibacillaceae > Paenibacillus > Paenibacillus sp. GCM10027630. The sequence goes on from NZ_JBHTGY010000009.1 coordinate 91,614, forward strand.
GTTGGTAGGCTCATCGAGAATAAGCACATTCGCTTTTTCGAGCATTAGCTTGGCTAAGGAGACACGTGCTTTTTCACCGCCGCTGAGCGCCGAAACCTTCTTGAATACATCCTCTCCGCTGAACAGAAAGCTTCCCAGAACCGTTCGAATTCTCGCTTCCTCAATATGAGGGAATGCATTCCATACCTCTTCAATGACTGTGTTTTTTCCGTTAAGCCCTGATTGCTCCTGATCATAGTAACCGATGCGCACATTGCTTCCCCACTGAATGTTGCCTTTAACCGGCTTCTGCTCGCCAATTAAAGCTTTTAGCAAAGTCGATTTTCCAATTCCGTTAGGCCCTATCAACGCGGCCGTATCTCCGCGGCGCAGCTGGAACGAAATATCTCTAAGCAGCGGACTGCGACCGTCATAGGATATGGAGACATCATTTACATGCAATACCTCTTTACCTGTTGCTTGCTCCACCTCAAAGGCAAAGTGAGCGCGCTTCAAGTCGCCCAGCGGTTTGTCGAGACGGTCCATTTTCTCCAATGCTTTACGGCGGCTTTGTGCCCTCTTGGTCGTGGAAGCCCGCACCAGATTGCGCTGAACAAACTCCTCCATCTTAGCAATTTCACCTTGCTGTTTTTCAAATTGCTTCATTTGGATTTCATATTCGGCCTGCTTGGTATCTACAAATTTGGAGTAATTGCCCGTGTAACGCTTGGATGTATGCCGTTCGATTTCATAAATAGCCCCTACCAATGCATCGAGAAAATAACGGTCATGGGATACAACCAGAATAGAGCCTGAATAAGAGCGGAGATAACCCTCCAGCCAAGTTAGCGTAGGAATGTCCAAATGGTTAGTAGGCTCGTCCAGCAGCAGCAGGTCGGGCGCTTGGAGCAGCATTTTGGCCATAGCCAGCCGTGTTTTCTGACCGCCGCTTAATGTGTTCACAAGCGTCTCCGGCGCAAAATCGCCGAAGCCCATCCCATGAAGAATTCCGCGAATGCGAGCCTCAGCTTCATAACCGCCTTGCTCCTTAAACCACTCCGAGCGCCCAGCGTACCGCTTCATCGTATCCTCCGTAAGCTTGTCGTCAGCCAGGACGGCAGGATCGGACATCATGGCTTCCAGCTTGCGAAGCTCCAGCTCCGCTTCCTCCAAATGAGCGAATACGCTTTTCATTTCCTCCCAAATCGAACGGTCAGAGATCAGTCCGCTGTTTTGTTTCAAATAGCCGACTTTGGTTTCCTTTGCTTTGAAAATATCTCCTGAATCGTAAGACATTTCTCCCGCAATAATTTGCAGCAGCGTTGATTTGCCGGCGCCGTTCACCCCAACTAAACCAATACGCTCACGTGGCTCAATCTGTAACGTTATATTAGAAAGCACGGTGTTGATACCGTAGCTTTTTGTAATTCCTGACACTTGCAGCAGCATGTTATGCCTCCCGGAATAGTACTTAGGATTAGTTTGTGAAATGTAAGCACATTTGTCCCTGAGGGACGAAGAAGCCGTGTATCTCGGACACGCACTAATTATTAGTGTACCATGTTCCAGTCGAATTTTCAGCCTTACGGTCAGTCCCGCCGAATTTCCATCATTTCTCCCGTATACAAACGTGAAACTGCCATCGTATGCTGAACCTATCAGCTATTAAACGGACGATTTCAAAAGGTAGAAGAGGGTGCTTAGGATGCAGACAGCAGTTCAACGAAATAGAAGTGGATCGTTAATAAAGCGACACACTGTGCTCTTGGCTTTTGTTTTTCTGCTCTGCACCGCCGCAGTCTTTTCCTGCTGGAGCTGGACTGAAGCGGTTACCCTACAGCATGCAGCTGGAGAGCAGGGAGCCTTGCGTTGGATGACCTATAATATTCGTCATGGTGAAGGCATGGACAATCAAGTCCGTTTGTCAGCTATCCGTGCCCAAATTGAACAGGGAAACGCTGATTTCATCGCTCTTCAGGAGGTAGATCGCTATCAATGGCGGACCGGCTTGCAAGACCAAGCCTCCAATTTGGCGAAAGCGCTGCATATGTACTACAAATTTGCTCCTGCGTTCCGTCACGGATTCTCTGAATACGGCATAGCGTTATTAAGCCGCTTTCCTTTGGAAAATGTGCGTGTTTATCCGCTTCCTGGCGGTAGGAACCAGGAGCCTCGTACAGTGTTGACGGCCCAAATAAAGCTGCATGAACAGGTCGTAACTATTGTTACCACTCATCTTGGAGTTGCTCGCAGTGAGCGTGAGCTGCAAATGCCTGCATTGGTTGATATCCTGAAATCGATGGACACCCCATTAATTGTGATGGGTGATTTCAATATGCCTGATTCCGATGCTTTGATGAGCGGTTTGCACCAGATGCTTTACAAAATTCCTTTGCAGCCGCCTCAAGCTACAGTTGTTAAAGGCGGAGAGATCGATCATATATTTACAAGCTTTGCTCCTGGGTCTTCAGCATGGACACATTATGACAAGTCATCTGATCATATTCCCGTATTAGGTCAAATTACAGTCATCCAATAGTAAAAAAGTATCAATTTTTAATAAAATATTTTATTTTTCGTCATTATGGGGGGTATTTTTGACGAAAAGGCATTTTTTTACAGATATTATTTTAGGGATATATTGTAAAATTAACTCACTCTATGTAAAAAGTGAATTCGTATTTCCTTTTCACTATCGTTTTATTCACCATGACCTTACCAAATGATGCTAATGATGCTTCGAGGGGAGACAGGTTGATAAACCATGAATGAAGAGAAGTTAGTACAGAGGTTAGGGTACAGATTTAAAAAGGACCTTATGACCAGCTGGGGATTAATTCTCATTCCAAAGGAAAGCCTCTTAGAAGCTCATCACATAGAATGGATAATGAATCATGGAATTATAATGGAGGAGCATGATTTTGAGAACCCTCACCAAGTTACCAACGAGGAGCTAGTTACCCAGGCTAGTGAAATGGTCAAAGAAATGTTTCATTTAATTAATGAGGAAAAAGAAATTCCTCTGGAAGCTTTGAATCGATCCGTGATTCCTGCGATTTACCAAGCAAGCGAGTTTCCGAGTTTGTTCAGTGTGCTTTCTGGTCTTCAGGCCAAGGATGATTATACATACAGGCACAATATTGGAGTAGGGGTTATTTCTACATTAATTGGGAAATGGCTGCACCTCTCCGAAGAAGAGCTGTCTATGCTGAGTACAGCAGCTACACTTCATGACGTTGGAAAGATACAAATTCGTGATGAGATCCTGAATAAGCCCGGAAAATATTCGAATGAAGAGTATGAAATTATGAAGCAGCACACGAAGTTTGGGTTTGATATTATTAAACGGACTCCCAATTTACCCCCTGAATTAGCATTGGTAGCGCTGCAGCATCACGAGAGGGAGGATGGTCAAGGATACCCGAATGGATTGAAGGGCGATCAAATCGAGTTTTTCAGTAAAATTGTCGCTGTAGCCGATATTTTTCATGCCATGACCTCTAAAAGGGTATATAAGGATGCAACACCTTTTTATTTGGTCATTCGTCAAATGCAGGAGGATCGATTCGGACTGCTGGATCCTTTGATCTGCAGTGTATTTATTCGGCGAATGATGGAGCTGGCTGTTGGAGACGAAGTGATACTTACCGACGGGCGCCGCGGGGAAATTGTGAATAGCAATCCCCTAGATCTTACTAATCCTTTGGTAAAAGTCGGAGACGAATATATCAATTTGAGTGAGCACCAAAATTTGTTCATCCAAACCTTGGTGGGATAAGTGAAAATATGATCATAAGGGTGAAACCGATCATGAGCCAACAGCCAAATGACTTGATCCAAGTCGAGGCGCTAATCAAACGGCCTGAGATGCTTAGTTATATTTTGGGGCAGCTATCCAATCGCATGTATATTCTTGATATGGATGGAACGATTGCTTATACGGTGCTTACTCAACAATCGCTTCTGGAGCTCGTGCTGATTTCAGAGCCTGTAACCCTGTTTACATGTATTCATCCTGATAATCAATTGATTGTGAAGGAAAGCCTGGCTGAATTACTAACTAACAATGACAAGGTTTCCTTTGAGTGTCAGTGGGCGGTTAATGATGAAGAATGGTCGTGGATTGAAGCGGTAATTATTCCTGTTAAAGAAGCGGATTCTACTGTACATAAGTATTTGCTTTCTATAAGAAGTATTTCGGATATGAAGGAAAGAGAAGAACAGCTAGCCCGATTGGCTTATCTTGATCCTCTTACAGAGCTGCCTAACCGGAGAGCGTTTGAGCTGCATTTGCAGCAAGCTATCGGGAATGCCAAGCGGTACAATCAGCTGATGGCGCTTTTTTATACGGATATTGATGATTTTAAATGGATTAATGACCGATACGGGCATGAGACTGGAGATTTGCTGCTCAAAGCCTTTGCTTCCAAGGTAAAGCGATGTATACGGGAAATTGATATGCTATCACGCTTGGGCGGCGATGAGTTTGTTATTCTTTTGCCCCGAATTGATACGGTTACTAATGTCCAAAGGGTGGCTGAGCGAATTTTGTCTTCCGTTAGGGAAGGCTGGAGGATTGGCGAACACGTTCTGGAGGCTACGATAAGTATGGGAGTAGCTGTTTATCCGGGAGACGGTGACGATGCGGTCAAGCTGCTTCAGAATGTGGACAAAGCCTTATATCAGGTCAAAAATAATGGCCGAAACGGCATATCCTATTATACTCAAAACTAAATTTAGAAACTAATTACATAAGGGAGAGAACAGTGGATGGCGAAAATACTAGTGGTTGATGATGCGGCATTTATGCGAATGATGCTTAAAGATATTTTAACAAAAGGTGGTCACGAAGTAGTAGGTGAAGCCGAGAACGGAATTGTGGCTGTTGAAAAGTTCAATCAGCTGCATCCCGACCTGGTGACGATGGATATTACTATGCCTGAAATGGAGGGGATCGAAGCTCTCAAGCTGATAAAAGGCCAGCATCCTTCAGCCAAAGTTATTATGTGTTCTGCGATGGGGCAGCAGCATATGGTTGTTCAAGCTATTCAAGCTGGAGCGAGAGACTTTATAGTTAAGCCGTTCCAGTCGGAGAGAGTTCTCGAATCCATTAGCAAGGCGATTAATTAATAATTCATCATACGGATCTGATTAGCAAATAGATAGGATGAGGTTATGAGAAGGGCTGCCGAGATATTGACGGGGTCCTTTTTCGTATTTGGTGAAATAGGTAAAAAAGAATTCTGGCTGTCAGAGCCTCAAGCTTTCAGGTGTTTTTAGACGTATCCTTACTTAAACTCGTTATTTTAGCTGTTTTTATGGTATATTAAAAAATAAAGGTATTTTTAGACTTCATTTCTCACCAAAATTTGCTATTAAGCATAGCTCAGCATTAAAATGTTCTTAATCACGTTACCGACCCCACCAAAGAGAGGCCGTATCATGAATATCAAAGAATGGAAAATCGAGCTACGCCGCAAAGCGGAGGCTGAACGGAATGCTTTGACGCCATCCGAGCGGAGTGTAAAATCCAAGCGGATTAACGAATTATTAATCAAAAGAATAAGTGATGTCCTGGATTCCCGGGTTAAGCTGGGACGCAGACCGACTCTTTTTACCTACATGCCGGTGAAATCCGAGGTTGATGTAACTCCGGTGATGGAAGCTTGCTGGTTAAAGCGTTACCGAGTTTTGGTACCTAAGGTTCAGCCGGAGCAAAAACTGAAGCTCTTCGAAATTCGCTCCCACTCGGATTTGGAGAAAGGGACTTGGGGAATTTTGGAGCCGGTTCCTGATGCGGAATTTCTGACTGATATTCGCCAGATTGATGCTGCGCTTGTACCTGGGCTGGCTTTTGATCTTGATCTGGGGCGCCTTGGTTATGGGGGCGGTTATTACGACCGGTTTATGCAGCAGTATGTACGTGCTGGATTCATTAGGCCTTATATTATTGCGGGCGCATTCGATTTACAGCTTATTGAGGAAGTTCCGATGGGCTTGTTCGATTTCCGGCTGGACGAACTTATTACAGAGCAAAGAACGGTTCGGGCTGCTAAGACCACGAAGTAAAGCCGATGATAAGCTGTGTCTGCACCATTCGTACGAGAGGAGAGCTGCACCGTGTCTGATATTGATGTTAGCCGGCTAACCCATTTTAATGAACAAGGCAGAGCCCGTATGGTTGATATCTCTGACAAGCAGGAGACGAGTCGGAGCGCAACTGCGCGAACTATAGTTACCATGATGCCTTCTACATTGCAGTTGATTAAGCAAGGCAAGATTGGTAAAGGAGATGTTCTTGCTGTTTCTCAGGTGGCAGCGATTATGGCTGCGAAGAAAACTTCCGATTGGATTCCAATGTGTCATCCGCTAATGCTAACTGGGGTAGACGTCCGCTTTTCCGATAATGAACAAGATGAATTATACATAGAAGCTACTGTCAGAACCAAAGGGCAAACCGGTGTCGAAATGGAGGCTCTCACAGCCGTTTCTGCTGCCGCATTAACCGTTTATGACATGTGCAAGGCGGCGGAGAAGACGATGCAGATCGGTCCAACGCTGCTGCTTAATAAATCAGGAGGAAAAAACGGTGACTTTCACAGAAAAGACACCGATTTGTAATAACTTTACGATACAATGGACCCATGGAGAGGAGTAAGCTTATGCGTTGGAAAGTGGCGATTTTGACGGCAAGCGATCGAGGATCCCTTGGAGAGCGAGAAGATACAAGCGCCCAAGTCATTCGGGAGCTCATTGAAGAGGAAATCAATGGGGAAATTATCGAATATCGGGTCGTGCCGGATGAGAAAGATGAAATTATGGCTGCGCTCATAGAAATGACCGATTATTTCAAGGTCGATTTGATTCTTACTACGGGTGGAACAGGACTTGCGCTGCGTGATGTGACTCCGGAGGCCACATTGAGTGTCATAGACCGTCAAGCACCGGGATTTGCCGAGGCCATGCGGATGATATCGATGAAGAAATCGCCTCGTGCCATGCTCTCACGCGCTGTATCGGGAATTCGCGGCAGAACGTTAATAATAAATCTGCCTGGAAGTCCGAAGGGTGTGTCTGAAAATTTGGCTGCCATTATGGAGCAGCTTCCTCATGCTCTGGGTATACTGACTGGACGCGAAGGGGATCATGGCTATGAAGAAGCTTGATTCCATGCTTCGCGAGGTGAAAGTAGAAGAAGCGATAGGCAAGGTTCTGGCTCATGATTTGACGCAAATTATCCCTGGAGCGTTCAAGGGACGCTTATTTACAAAAGGCCATGTCATTACTAAACAGGACATTCCCGCTCTGCTCAGTATCGGCAAGGAGCACATCTATGTTATTGCGATGGAGGAAGGCTGGCTGCATGAGGATGAAGCCGCAATCCGTTTGGCTCGCGCTGCTGCGGGAGCCAATGTGTCATTGACGGAGCCGCATGAGGGCAAGGTTTCCTTAAAGTCGACCATTCATGGACTGGTCAAAATCAATAAGTCATTGGTTGACGCAGCTAACTCTATAGATCAGGTGGTCATGTCCACGCTGAAATCGAATACAGTTGTTAAGCAGGGTCAAGTTCTAACCGGAACCCGCGTTATTCCGCTTCTTGTTGAGGAGGAAAAGGTGCAGCAGGTGGAGCAGCTTGCTGTAACACCATTGGTTGAAGTTAAGCCGTTTCGTCCTCTCCGTGTAGGCTTGATTACTACGGGCAGCGAGGTATATAAGGGCCGAATTCAAGATAAATTCGGGCCTGTTGTTCGTGATAAGGTAGCGGCATTAGGCTCTGAGATTATAGAGCAGCGATTGACGCCAGACGAAAGCGATACAATTGTTAATGAAATTCGCTATTTTTTGGAGGAGCGGAAGGTCGACCTGATCTTGGTAACCGGCGGCATGTCGGTGGATCCGGATGATCGGACACCGGGAGCAATTAAGCAGGCAGGAGCACGGATAGTCAGCTACGGCACTCCGATGCTTCCTGGGTCTATGCTGCTTATGGGCTATCTGGGTGATTCGGAGGTGCCTATCATGGGTCTACCGGGTTGTGTGATGCACGACCCCTATACTTCGTTCGACGTGCTATTACCGCGTATTTGCGCAGGAGAAGTTATTGTGCGTGAAGATATTACGGAGCTGGGGTACGGAGGCTTGTACTACTGTTAGAGTATAGGCTTAGGCTGAAGTACTGTTTGCCAAAAGCCTCATAGAAAGGAGTTGTTACAACAAATGAGCTTAAGTCATATGTTGTTGATTGCCGTTGTTGTGCTGGTCTTATTCGGGCCGAGCAAGCTTCCCGAGCTGGGGAGAGCCATAGGCAAGACGATGCGCGAGTTTAAGAAAGGCGCTCAAGACTTGATGGAGGACGTTCATGCGTCAGCGCCTCAAGAAGAGCGTAAGGATGTTACGCCACGGCCGGCTCCAGATCCAGTATCCGGAATGATGCTTCCGCCTGTAGCGGCTGCACCTGAGCGGCCCGTTCAGCAAGCTCAGCAGGCTCAGACGCAGCAGGAGCAGGGGACCAAGCAGGCTGTTCAGCAAATCCCGCAGGAGAAGCCGGCGGATACACGAAGACTGCCTGAATAAGCTTCACGTTTACCACTTCACAGCTAGGTTGGTGAAACCTTTATGGATATGGATGATGCGATGTCGCTCGTCGAGCATCTGGGTGAGCTTCGCAAACGAATTATTTGGATCATCGTCGTTCTGATTATTGGGATGGTTATCGGGTTGATTTTTGCACAGCCCCTGATCACTTATCTCAAGCAAGTACCTCCGGCGGACGGAATTAGCTGGAACGTGTTTTCCCCTTGGGATGCCATTCGAATGTACATGAATTTTGCATTGGTTACAGGCCTTATTGTTACGCTGCCCTTTGCTTTGTACCAAATCTGGTCCTTTCTGAAGCCGGGGCTGCGTGTAGAAGAGCAGAAAGCGTCTTTGATGTTCGTGCCCTTCGCTTTTATATTATTTCTGATCGGCTTGGCATTTGCGTATTTTGTCGTTTTCAAAATGGCCTTTCTGTTTACATCGAGTATTACGGAGAAGCTGTCGCTTCAAGAGACCTATGGGATCTCGCAATATTTCACGTTTATGTTTAATATTTTGATTCCGATCTCATTGCTGTTTGAGCTTCCTATAGTCATCATGTTTTTAACCAAGCTTCGTATCTTAAATCCTAAACGGCTGCATACTTTGCGTCGTTACGCCTATTTGCTGCTTGTTATTGTAGCGTCCATGATTACCCCTCCCGATGCGGTTTCTGCGATTGTCGTATCCGTGCCTATGATCCTGCTGTATGAGTTCAGTGTGCTGTTATCCGGGGTTGTGTACCGTAAGCAGCTGGCCAAGGATAAAGCTTGGGAGGAAGAATTCGGCGAGAAATAACACCTGGGGTTTACAGTCATTTAAAGGTAGTGCTGATGACTGTGAGCCCATGGTGTTTTTTTTGTTGTAGGAGCGAACAGTCAACGGATTTCTATAAGCAGGATAGGAGTAAAAAACGCTGTGAACGAGTGCGTCGGAGGGCCGTATATTTTACTTTTGGATGGATAGAATGATGGGGGTGTGAAAATTCGGTAAAAGCACTTGCAAATTTGCGGCAAACTGAGTATCATAATAAGTGTTGTTAGCACTTGAGGTATTTGAGTGCTAATGTAAGAAATTTAGAACCATATATAAGGAGGCTATTTTCTAATGATCAAACCTTTAGGTGATCGCGTTGTCATTGAAGCCATTGCTAAGGAGGAAACGACCGCAAGCGGTATTTTTCTACCTGAGACTGCCAAGGAAAAACCGCAAGAAGGTAAAGTTGTAGCGGTAGGCAGCGGCGCACTAAAAGACGGAGAGCGTATTCCGCTTGAAGTTAAGGAAGGCGACCGTATCATTTTCTCCAAATACGCTGGTACTGAAGTTAAATTTGAGGGCCGCGAGCTTCTAATTTTGCGCGAAAGCGACATTCTTGCTGTTCTAGCCTAATTAGGGTTCTTATACCTATAGACGCCTCATCAGCTGCTAATGAAATTAGCGAGCTTATACTTAGACAGGCTCGTCCTTGAAGGACGGTAAGCCGATTCCTTAAGAAGCTAAACGGAACGTTTCCAACATACAATTTATTTTCGGGAGGGTATCACTCATGGCTAAAGATATTAGATTCAGTGAAGACGCTCGCCGCGCAATGCTTCGTGGTGTTGACGCGCTTGCAAATGCTGTAAAAATCACTTTGGGTCCTAAAGGCCGTAACGTTGTTCTTGAGAAAAAATTCGGTAGCCCATTGATCACTAACGATGGTGTTACAATTGCAAAAGAAATTGAGCTTGAAGATGCATTCGAAAATATGGGTGCGCAACTTGTTAAAGAAGTAGCAACCAAAACGAATGATGTAGCCGGTGACGGTACTACAACTGCAACTGTTTTGGCTCAAGCTATGGTTCGCGAAGGCTTGAAAAACGTTACTGCAGGCGCTAACCCAATGGTTATCCGCAAAGGGATCGACAAAGCGGTTAAAGCAGCTGTTGCAGAATTGAAAAGCATTTCCAAAGCTATCGAAGGCAAACAATCCATCGCTCAAGTAGCCGCTATCTCTGCAGCTGACGATGAAGTTGGCCAACTGATTGCTGAAGCTATGGAAAAAGTAGGCAAAGACGGCGTAATTACCGTTGAAGAGTCTAAAGGCTTTGCAACTGAGCTTGAAGTAGTTGAAGGTATGCAGTTTGACCGCGGCTACATCTCTCCATACATGATTACTGATACAGACAAAATGGAAGCTGTATTGGAAAACCCGTACATCTTGATCACAGACAAAAAGATCTCCAACATTCAAGAGATCCTGCCTGTGCTTGAAAAAGTAGTACAACAAGGCAAACCGCTTGTTATCATCGCTGAAGATGTTGAAGGCGAAGCATTGGCAACTCTTGTTGTGAACAGACTTCGTGGAACGTTTACTTGCGTAGCTGTTAAAGCTCCTGGCTTCGGCGATCGTCGTAAAGCTATGCTTCAAGATATCGCTGCTCTAACTGGTGGCCAAGTGATTACTGAGGAACTGGGTCTTGATCTGAAATCCACTACTCCTGATCAATTGGGTTCCGCTCGTCAAGTTCGTGTAACGAAAGAAAACACGATCGTGGTTGACGGTTCAGGCGACAAAAAAGACATCGGCGCTCGTATCTCGCAAATTCGTTCCCAATTGGAAGAAACAACTTCCGATTTCGACAAAGAGAAGCTGCAAGAGCGTTTGGCTAAATTGTCTGGTGGCGTAGCGGTTATCAAAGTCGGTGCAGCTACTGAAACTGAATTGAAAGAGCGCAAGCTTCGTATTGAAGATGCTTTGAACGCAACTCGCGCTGCTGTTGAAGAAGGTATCGTATCCGGTGGTGGTACAGCCCTTGTTAATGTATATGCTGCTGTAGCTGCTGTAAAAGGCAACGACGCTGATGAGCAAACAGGTGTTAACATCGTTCTGCGCGCTCTTGAAGAGCCTGTACGCACAATCGCAGCTAACGCTGGTCAAGAAGGCTCCGTTATCGTTGAGCGCTTGAAAAAAGAAGCTGTAGGCATCGGCTACAACGCTGCAACTGGCGAGTGGGTTAACATGTTCGACGCTGGTATCGTAGATCCGGCTAAAGTTACTCGCTCCGCATTGCAAAACGCAGCATCCGTTGCTGCAATCTTCTTGACAACTGAAGCGGTTATCGCTGATAAACCGGAAAAAGACAAACCAGGCATGCCTGATATGGGCGGCATGGGTGGTATGGGCGGAATGGGCGGCATGATGTAATAAGGGTATCAAACCCTTATTCATCAAGGGTTTCTTTAAGGAGAAACCCGCTTCACCCTCATTTACCTCGTGAAATGGAAAACAAAGAGGCCTCTTTTAAGTTCTTTGAACTTATGAGAGGTCTCTTTGCCATAAAGCCACAAAATTCTGCAAACTTCATGATGTTAATCTAACGAAATAAACAAGCCTATGCTATAATTATTCATGGGAGCGTGATTTCATGGAGGAACTTCTGAACCGAATATTAACTGAATTACAGGACGTCAAATCTTCGGTCAATCGTCTGGAAACCAAAGTAGATCAGCTTGACGTAAAAGTGAATCAAGTGGATGCGAAAGTAGTTCAACTTGACGTAAAAGTGAATCAACTGGATGCGAAAGTAGATCAACTTGACGTAAAAGTGAATCAACTGGATGCCAAAGTAGATCAACTTGACGTAAGAGTGAATCAAGTGGATGCCAAAGTAGGTCAACTTGACGTAAGAATGAATCAACTGGATGCCAAAGTAGATCAACTTGACGTAAGAATGAACCAACTGGATGCGAAAGTAGATCAACTTGACGTAAAGGTGAATCAACTCGATTCAAAAGTGATTCATCTTGAAGCAAGATTTGATCAGCTTGATTTGAAAGTGGATAGACTTGAATTAAAAGTAGATCGCCTTGAAACAAGAGCAGAGCGTCTGGAACGTAGTTTAAGCGAGCAGCATATCGAGAATATTGAAGCGGATAATCGTCTGTTAGAGACCATTCGAACAACGAATGAAAGGCTTGATTTTCAACGCGATAAAATATCTCGAACGGAAGAACAAATATATTTGCTGAAACAAAAGTAATACCTCCTGAAGCTATTAGACTCCTAATAATCCCAACTTGAAATTACCGATATATCGTTTATTTATACCACTAACGTGGAGTTATGAGATAGGCTTCCTGCAATTCATTAGAATTGTGAAGAAGTCTATTTTTGTAGGACCTGTGTAAGGAGAATAGCTTAATAGTCCAAGTTATATAACGTAGCAGGCGGAACCGGACTGAACCTGACTGCGGCGAACCATATCTTTCACTTCGATCATTGGTGGGACCCTGAAGTTGAGAACCAAGCAACAGACCAAGCTTTTCGTATCGGACAAAACAAGGATGTTCAGGTTTATAAATTTGTTGAATACTCCGGAACGAATTGAGCCATCGTTCCGGTGAGTGAGAGCCACCTCTCCAGCCTTTTTGAGCCACCCTTCCGGTAGTGAAAGCCACCACGTTAACCTCCTGCTAGAATGACGCTATCGTTGTCGAAAGACTAGCGCAAATCATTCGTGAGGAGGTCATACAATGACCCAATATCGTGAAATCCTGCGGCTTCATAGTCAAGGGATCAGTCAGTGTAACATCGCTGTCAGTTGCGCCTGCTCGCGCAACACCGTCTCCAAAATCATCCAACGAGCAGAAGAACTTGCAATAGCGTGGCCGTTAGAGAAAGATCTATCGGATGGCGAACTTCGTCAGCGCCTGTTTGCTGAAGTAGAAAAGCAACCCACTCGTAAGCATCCAGACTACGAATACATTCACAGAGAGATGGCCAAGAGCGGCGTAACGCTTAGCTTGCTTTGGAATGAGTATTGCGGGAACTGCCGGTCGAGCCAAGAAATCCCCCTTATGTATTCTCAGTTCTGCCACCACTATCAGCAGTACACCTTGAAGTCGAACGCAACCATGCGTATTCAGCGCAAGCCGGGCGAACAACTTGAAGTGGACTGGGCCGGGCAAACTGTGTCCATCATTGACCGCGAGACGGGCGAGATTGTTACAATGTATGTTTTTGTAGGAGTCCTCGCCTACAGTCAGTACGCTTATGTGGAAGCCTTGGCTTCTCAAGATCAGGAGAGCCGGGTTACCGCCCATATCCATATGTATCAATTCTTCGGCGGGTCCACCCGTTTACTATACCGGACAACCTGAAGACCGGCGTGGACAAAGCATCGGGGTACTCGCCCGTGATCAACAAGATCTACCACGAAATGGCCGAGCATCACAACACCGCCGTCATTCCTGCGCGTGTCCGTAAACCCAAGGACAAGCCTAATGTTGAGGGAGCCGTCGGCGTGGTCTCCACATGGATTTTAGCTGCACTGCGTAAACAACAATGTTTTAGTGCGGTTGAATTAAATCAAGCTATTCGGGAGAAGCTGGACGTCTTAAATGCAAAGCCCCTTCAGAAAAAAGAAGGGAACAGGTGTAGTGTATTTATAACGGAAGAAAAACCGTTTCTACTCCCCTTGCCTGCTACCCCATATGAGTTGGAGACCTGGAAGACCGCCACTGTCCAATTCAATTATCATATAAGTGTGGAGAAAATGCACTACTCGATCCCCTATGAATATATCAAGCATCGGGTAGATGTCCGAATGACACGAAACGTTATTGAGGTCTTCTACAACAATAACCGAGTATGCTCCCACCCAAGGCTCCATGGAAAATCAGGACAATACAGCACCATAGAAGATCACATGCCGGAGAACCATAAGAAATTCATCCAATGGAACGCGAATCGCTTTATCTCTTGGGCGCAAAGTGTTGGTACGCATACCGCTGTTGCCATCCAGGCGAGATCCTCGCTTCCCATAAGGTAGAGCAACAGGGCTATAGAAGTTGCATGGCACTCCTGAAGCTTACCGACAAGTACGGTGTTATTCGTCTTGAAGCAGCTTGTGCCAAAGCGTTATCCTACATACCAAGGCCAAACTTCCAGAGCATCAAAACGATCTTGACTACCGGTCAGGATCGGCTTGAAACGCCACCGGAAACAAAGGAACCATCATCCTCTTCTGAAAACCACGGATTCATACGTGGTGCAGATTATTACGGGAGGGGTTAACCATGGCGCACGAACCTACCTTACGCAAGCTACATGAAATGCGCCTCGTGGCAATGGCGGATTCCTACCAGAATCAATTGTTAGATCCAAACTTCCAAGCCCTGTCGTTTGAAGAATGCTTTGGACTGCTTGTGGATATGGAGTGGTCCAGACGTAAGAACAACCGGCTTTCCTCGTTGATCCGAAAGGCAGATTTTCAGCAAAGTAATGCCTGCATTGAGGACGTTGAATATCTCGCTGATCGAAAACTTGACCGGACACAAATCCTTCGATTGGCAACCGGTGCATACATTCAGGACAAGCTCAATATCATCATCATGGGAGCATCTGGTGCAGGAAAAACCTATCTAGCTTGCGCCTTCGGAATTGCCGCCTGCAGGAACTTCTACCTGGTCAAATATATAAGCTTGCCTGAACTGCTGAATGAGTTGGCAGTGGCACGAGGCGAAGGAATCTATCAGAGAGTGATGAAAACCTACAAGAAGATTCCCTTACTAATCTTGGACGAATGGCTGCTTGTCTCGTTAAAAGAGAGCGAGGCCCGGGATTTGCTCGAAATCGTGGAGGCCCGCCAACAGAAAGGCTCTACCATATTCTGCTCACAGTTCTCTCCAGCCGGTTGGCACGGAAAAATCGGTGAGAGTACATTACCAGATGCTATCCTCGATCGAATTGTGCATTCATCCTACACGATCACGATTGAAGGCCTGGACTCCATGCGTAAACGCAAAGGACTTATAAACTAACCATTCATACTTTATACGGGAGCTGCCGTAGACTGGTGGCTCCTACCTCCGGAAGTGTGGCTCATTTTTCCCGGAGGACTGGCTCACTATCACCGGAACGATGGCTCTATTTCATCGAAATATTCATTTGTGACCTTGTGCACTTTGGAGGAACGGATCGATGAGGTGATTGAACGCAAGCAGGGGCTCAGCCAACAGATTATCGGGACTAGGGAGAATAGGTTACAGAAATGTCTACAGACGAGCTTAGAGAGCTATTTGCGCTGCGACAAGATACATTGGGGAAGTGAGGTGGATGGTCAAATGGAGGGAAGTCTGCCAAAACAAGCTGATGGGCAACTTAACGGGGGTGGTGAAAAGCAGGACTAGCTATGGGAAAGTAACAGAGATGGAAAAAGCAGAGCAATCTGCTGAACCCATTAATGTGATGAAAGAAGATCAGGCAGCTGAGAGAGCAGGTAAAGAAAGAGCGTGGGTCTAAAAAAAAAAAAGCTGCTCATGTCGAGGATTTTACGTTACAGTTTAGCCTAGACACAAGCCCTCACATTAAGGATATGTCTCCCGCAGTGGCAGAACTTATACTCTGCCTTGTCTGCTGCGGTTAAGGAGCAGTATGTAATGCTCCCCATTGTCAAGACACGAAATTTTAAGGAATAAGTTATGTACTCCCTTTCGGCTAAATGCACGTTTGAGACACCTGAGAACGAAGCCCTTCTCAAGAGTACAGGAAAGCTCATAATCAATCACTTTGCGGCTGTACCAGTCGATGATGTTGAATAGGTACATGAAGCCTTTGCCCATCCGTAGATAGGTGATGTCAATCCCCAGACGTGGTTCGGCCGGTCGATCGATAAGCCGCGAAGCAAATAGGGACGCACATACTTGGAGTGGAATCGTTTGCTCAAGTTCGGTTTTGGATAGATCGCTTCGAGTCCCATGTTCTGCATGAGACGGCGTAGACGGTTACGATTGATCTCAAAGCCTTGGTCTCGAAGGAATCGGGTCATACGCCGATAACAGAAGTAAGGGGTGTTTCATATAGAGTTCATCGATCCGATGCATGATCTGGACATTCGCTTCGCTTTCACGTTTCTCGTTACTGTGGCGATAGAGGCTTGTTCTGTTCACGCTCAGTAGATCCGCCTGGCGCTTCATAGTGATCTCCGTGTTGTTACGCTCCACCATTGCTTTTCGGGCTTCTAGAGGTTCATTTGAGGCCAGATTTTTTTTGAGCCAATCGACCTCCACTGTGAGTTGGCCAACCAGCTTTTCTAGATGCTCTTGCTTGCTCTCGTACTCCTTTTTCAGTTTGTCAGCTTCACCGATCTTCTTCTCAAAGACCAAGGAAGCACGCTCAAGAAACTCAGCCTTCCACCGGCTAACCATAACCGGACTCATTTCGTACTTAGCAGCTATTTCGTTCACGGTCTGCTCCTCCCTGAGGACCTCCAGCACAACCTTCGTCTTAAACTCTGAGGTATATCGGTTCCGTTTTTCCATGCTCTTACAATAATTTATTTTTTCCCTCCAGTGTCTCAAACTATGGGAGCATTATACTCACGCTCTCTTTTTAATAATCTATTTGCGAATAATAGTTCAAAATCAATGACACACTAGTTTACTTTGTATATTTTTTTCTTAGTTCTAAGAATGGTTTTTCAATAATATTAAAAGTTAAAAATGAAATTAGAATGCTGGCTGGAATTACAATCAATAAAGAATTTAACATAGCACTTTTTGTAGCGTTCATCCACGTATGGAAAAAGACCTGATGCTTCAAACAAATGGTAAGAATTGAGACATGCAGTAAATACATGGAGTAACTTACATCGCCAATTTTTGAAAGGAATTTTTGTATTGCATTTGAATTGACTAGAAACACTTTATTGTAAGCAACAAGAAAAAGAGCCCACACTAAACCCTCGATAGTTGGCCATATGATTTTCCAATCACTCTCAACGGGCCATCCACCGAGATTATTGAATACCCAAATTGTTATCCCCAAAATAAAGATGGATAGCATCAGTAAATAAAACCAAAGTTTCTTCTTATTATTAGATTTAATAAATAAAACAGCTGATATCATACCTATGAGAAATTGATCAAATCTACCAATAATTGTCCAGTATGATAAGTCCCTTATACTTGTCTCTACATTTAGCAAAACAATAGAGAGCCTAAAAACAACCATTAATAAAATAACATAGACAATATACTTAACGCCATATTTTTGCAAGAAAACAAGTAAAAAAGGAAACACGAGATAGAATTGGAATTCTACTGATATTGCCCAAAATACTTGAGTAAAAACTCCTTGATTAAAAGGATGGTGAATGTCTTGAAATTGAAATAAAATTTGTATCACAGATAAAAATGAAGCATTGTCTTTATAGATATATATAGATATGAAAAGTAAAAAAACGAACAACGGGTAAATTCTTAACAATCTGTTTCTAATAAACGAAAGGTATTTTATTTCCTTATCGTACATTCCATAGGTGAAAATAAATCCACTTAAAACCATAAACAAAGCAACGGCAGTATGACCTTCAAATATCATAGCCGTGACTGGATTACTTGCGATAATCCAACCTTCGCTATTTGCAAAAATGTTTGTGTAGCGATGAGAACTATGGTACATAATGATGAGAAATGCAGCGAATGCACGTAAATGATCTGTTCCTGGAAGATATTTAGTATTAATCGTTTTCACATTAAACTCCTTTTCATCTGTTTTCTCACGATTTTATCAACAACTAAAAATTTTGTCGATATAATAATATTAAATCTGTTTGACAATCAGACTATTATAGGGTGATTAAATCTAGGGACAAGTGCCGAAACATATGTTCATATTTTCAGAATAAAGATAATGGCCGTAAAGTCAAAGAAATGTAAAATATTTATGTACTAAGGACGATGTGATACTTTGTCCATCTAAAGGACTAACGCCATAAACATCTTTTTCAACTGAGTTGAGCTGTCGAAATCGAATGTATATCAAACTATTTTAGAATTATTGGGGAAAAGACCAGTCAGCAATTTCCCGAGATACTCTCGCTGTGAGTTTCAGATTGTAAGAATTTTAAATACTATTAAGTCTTATGTTTTTAACATATTTCGCTTGTCGTTATCATCTCGAGATAATATAGAACCTTCTATCTAGCAAAAATAAGGTATTCTTGTTCCATGTGATGAATCTTTCAGATGGATTTAGGATCTTCTTTTGCAAGTTTGTCCACAGAACGCTTTTGAAATGGAAATTAGGAAAATTAAGGGGGCAATTAATTACGATGAATTAAGGAATGCATTATAAGAACACGCAAAGAAAAAGGCTAACATACTGTATTTGCATAATATGGGGCAAAATAAATTGTCGGATGGTTGTGTATTTTCATCAGGATGAATCAGTGAAAAATGTGATAGAAAAAGTACTTGCGTAAATCGAGCAAAGGATTATCGGCATTATGCCGATAATCCTTGTTAAAAACATCTAATTTTTTGCTAATTCTATATTCTTTACATTAAATCTAATATCTAAATCTCCACCATTATTGTCATCATTTGCAATTATTGTTAATTTATTGAACATATAAAGATCTGCTTCAAATCTAACTTTACGATGATCTATTGGAATGACATCTTTAAAAACTAATTGATCATTAAGTCTAATCTCACAATCCCGATTTTTCCTGTAACTTGCAATATCCAAGGTTATATAAACTTTTTCCTTCTTTCCTGTACTGAAATATGTATTTGATTGTTGTTTTGACCATCTGAACAATTCCTTATTCAATTCCATACCTGTCCACCCACTATCGAAAAACTGCATTCCACTGAATTTGAATATGCTATTGTTTGCAGTTGAAGTGCCTAGTGAATGTACAAAATTTTGTCCAGAAAGAACAACACGACCATTTTGATATTTTATCTTTCCATCTTCCACTGTTAAAATTTTGCGAATTCCGGATTCATTAGACACACCAATGGGAAGATATTTCTTAGCATCATTGGGACCTATTTCTTCTCCGATAATTCTTTCAATAAACAATTCATCTGGAGGATTGTAGAGTGCCGGAGTTTTAGCCATTACAAATTTTGCAACGCTTGAAAACAACATATAGTTAAACTGTTTGTATGTAGCAATACAATAAACTGTAATCGATCCTGTTGAAAAGATAAAAGCAACAAGAAAAATAATAAGTCTCTGTCGGCTTAATTTAGTTATGAAAGACAATGATCCTACGATTGCTAGGGGGATCATCCATACAGCATAACGATTTATGTAAGCCATAGCGCTATTCCAATTCACCTGAGCAGAACAGACTAACGCCACAAGGAAGATTAAGACAATAAAATTGATTGCTTGAATATCTTTTTTATAGACCAAAAACATAAGAACGAGTAGTAATAAAGGTATGTATAAAAATAGTCCCATGTTCAAATCAAAAAGTAAGTTTAAGGCCCTATCTAGACTAATGCCATTCGTTGCTTTTTCTCCAATCAAACTAAACACACTATAATGCCAGTAAAACCATAGGTAAGGGAATAAGACAGATGAACAGCTAAAAAAAGTCCACAAGAAATTAATTTGGACCTTTTTTAGTTTTATAGATTTAATTATTTCTTTCAGTCCGAAATAGGCTGTGATTATTGCAATTGCAGGATTTTGAAATGACGCTATTGCCGATAAAGCACATGCAAGTGTTCTCTTTTCGTCTAACCATGCAAGCAAAGAAATGTAAAGAATTACATAGCTATATACTTCGGGGTTCGTATAGTTAAAATACAAGACAATTGGATTAAATATAAGGCTAGAAGATAGCCAGATTTTTAGATTATCTGATAGTTTTGAAACGAATAGTGTCCAATAAAAAGCAAAAAGGAACAGCAAACAATTTGTAATTTGAAATGAAGACAATAAATTTAAATTGAATATTTTCAAAATCATGTATACTGGTGTGCAAAGCAACGAATAAAACCAAAAATGAAAAGAATAATAGCGGCTCTTTTTGTCTTGATAATAACCAGGGAACTCACTATTTAATTTGTCATTATTAGCACTTGCTATTGATTGAGAAATATTTCGATCCAATTCGGTTAATTCAGGTGTGAAATGGTTAGCAAATGATACCGTCATGGCTAAGTATTCCAAACCATCTGCATTTCTTTTAGGAGGCGACATAAATGACCAAATTAGAATCAGAATGGCTATAAGAAGAAACACGATTTTCTTTTTGTTAATTGATACTATAAATGGACTTTCAATCTTTGTTGTTTTTATATTAGCCAAAATAGTACACTCCCGACGATGAACCCGAGGACTAAACCGCCCAACACTTCGAATTTTGTATGACCCATTTTTTCTCTTAGCCTCAGTTCCGTTCTCAATTTATTTAGTTCCGCTGCATGCGAACCAACAGCTCGCCTTAAACCGGTTGCATCGATAATGATGATGAATAAAACAGAAACGCCCAGTCCCAAAATTGGACTATTTAACCCTTCTATCCAACCAATATAAGTAATTGTAGTCATTATGATCGATGTGTGAGTGCTTGGAAATCCACCGTTGCCGATTCTGTTTTTAGCATCGGATCCAAAACGAATATAGTTAACACAAAATTTCAAAATACCGGATATAAGCCAGCCAATAAATGGAGCGAGAATATAGATCATGATGTTCCTCTATTCAAAGTAATATAGTATGATAAGAACGGATAAAGTATAAAGAACCACAGTTATGAGAACAGGCTTGTCCTCAAACAAAAGTTTGTCTGGACTACCACCTTTGCCTTCGACATGAATCAAGTAAAGGTAACGGAATATACCATAAATGACGAAAGGAATAGTCCACATGAGAAAGATAGTTCTTCCTGATGTGAAGGTAAATAGAGCATAACTAATTATAGTGGCAGTAGTCACAATGCTGCTCATTTGATCTAATAGTTCTTTGTTATAAAATTTAAGTACTTTACGATGTATATACTCATTTTCTTGCGAAATAATAAATTCATGCCTTCTCTTACTGATTGCAAGAAATAAAGATAATAGCATGGTGCAAATCAAAAACCATGGAGTTAAATGAACTCCCATAACAAACCCTCCACCAATAGCCCTAAATACAAACCCAGAGGCGACAATCATAACATCGACAATAACCACATGTTTTAGCTTGAAACTGTATGCCACGTTGAACGCGAAAAACAGAGATAAGATTAAACAGAATGGTCTGTTAAGGAAAAAGGCAGCGGTTAATGATGCAATAAGTAATGTCAAGCCGATTGAGATTGCAAGGTGAGGACTTAGTGCGCCAGACGCCATTGGTCTAAAACGTTTTGTCGGATGATTAGAATCGGCTTCACGATCCATGTAATCATTCAATATATAAACGCAAGACGAAATAAAAGAAAATAACAAGAAAGCAATAACCGACTTGTAAAATAAGCTTGTGGTAACCTGATTAATAGAAAATATGAATGCCCCAAAAATTAACATATTCTTAGTCCATTGCTTGGGGCGCATCTGAATAAATATTAGATATAAAACATTTGCTTGATGCTTTGTCGAAGATAGTTGCATAGGTTTTCCTCTCATTATGACTTAGAAATCATGACAACACCTGCTACTATGGTTAATAGGCCAGCACATCGCAGAATCCCGATCGGCTCTTTGAAGACGAAATACGATAAAACAAAAACAAGCACATATCCTAATGAAACCATAGGATATGCAAAGGAGAGTTGTACCTTTGATATAGCAAAAATCCACGTAATAGCAGAAAGTCCGTACAACACAAGTCCAGACATGACATATGGATTTAGGAAGATTTTAATCATAGTTTCTGCTTTACCTGTTCCAATTTTCATCAGAATTTGCGCAAAAGCTCCTAGTAATATTGAAATAAAAATAAAAAAATATGTCAATTTCTCTCCTCAATTCCAATAATTTTGTGTTCATAGCGCTATGTTGTACATTTTACTTTCTTTCCCCACCAGCTTTTCCATCCAATGTTGTTTCCTCTGCAAATTTACCGTGCGGTAAAGACTTAAGCTATTTCTATAACTCAATTTCAATTTCATCATCCGGATCAAAGGTAAATTAACTTGTGGTTATACTTCTTCTGTCCCATGATTTTCCCTACCAATATTATACTGCATTTGGTTAATTAGTTAAATAATATTTGTTCCCATCGGGAGTTTGAAGGGTTTAAGTTTATTCCAATCACCAATCCGCAAGGTATTCGATATCCCGTTCACAGGCGTATATTCTGACCAATGATCAGGGTTATCTGATCAGCCCAGTTGACGCCATTTGATAACCGGACTTGCTTTTGATGGCTGCCGTCGTGACTGCAGTGTACTACTTGTTAAATAGCATTACTAAACGTAGTAAAGGGAAATCCTCTGATTCAGACGACATATTTCGTAATATTTATTCCAAGGCCACGATGAATAAGTAAACAATCCGGGGTCTTGCATTTGTGAATAAGGGTTGCTCTTAGGGAACAATTGATTGGACTGAAGATCCCAATTCTTATAAACACACGGGCTAACACTTCAGTAAGAGAGCTTAGGTTAACATGGGTGAATGGATGCAATGCTCCCTTGTTTAAGCCACTATGAGGTGAGCTCCTGATATGTTTTCCAGCAACGCTTTCTTCCATTGTAATGGTGTAACAGGGGATCTAGCTATTAACATCGCGGCATATTTCGTAAAATAAGAGACCCGATGACTCTTTGCCACTAAAGTATTTAACGTGCCTGGAAATAGTATTATACACAAAACGACCGAATACCGAAGTATAAGGTCGTGGCTTTTTTGTTGCATCAAGTGCAGGTTAAGCCATTCTCATCTAAAAAGCCGCACTGGCTAATTTGCTGATTTCTTCACGCTCTTTAGGGTCTTTGGCAACTAGTTTATCGAATAAGGCTTGGTCATTTTTATTTTGTTTTTGCAGGGCTGTGAGGTACCATCGGGCGATCTCCTTATTTGTAGCGTCGTCGAATTGATCACTGACATACCCCTTCAAATAAGAAATAGCTGCATCGTAATTACCACGGATGTACTCGATTTGACCCAGTCGAAGGGACATATTTTTCGTTACATTAAACGCACGGCCTTGAACCTGTTCTTTAGGAAGACTTTCCAGCTCTTTCATTTTAGCTAAAACTTTATCATGAATAGTGAATGCATGGTTCCAGTATTTGGTCTTGGAAGCATCATCTTTTTGCATACGTGCTTTCTCTGCCAGAGACATATCGAGATCAATACTTCTCTCATACAAGCTGATGTCCCATGGGAAATTGTCTATTTCTGCAGTTGTGAGCTCTTGCGCTTTGGCTAATTGGTCTTTAAATAAATAAGATTGTGTTTCTTGCTCGATGCGGTATCGGTTATGCGGCTCACTTGTTTTCAATCGGTTTAGAAGTCCAGTTAACTCTGTGTAATATCTCTCATCTTTTGTCTGTTGGAAGGCTTGAAGTAATATGCTTGTTTTAAAAAGTGTGTAATCAGGATGATTATTTCGAATATTCAACGCTTTATCTAAAGGAGTGAATATTTCATCCACGGCTTTGTTGCTGTTGGCGGCTGCCGTTGCCGTACGAAATAAACTGTTAGCACTTAAGTTTTGAGCGGATATAAAGAACATAATGACTGATAAAACTAAGAGAACTGACGGGTAAATTTTATTAATATAAGACACTTTCTCATCTTTGATGAATCGTAGTTTAGGTATAATTGTAACATGAGAAACCATGGCACCTAAGCTTAAAAAGACAACAATACCTAAAAATACATAACTTAGATCAAAGTCAATGATGCTATGGACCAGCAAAGATACTGCAAGTATATAAAATACGTGACGATCGGAACTGCCTTCTTCAGCTTTTAGTTGATGGCGAATATATAAGCTGAACAAATAAATGAGGAAGCCGATAAGTATTACAATACCGACAATGCCTGTTTCTACAAGATACTGTATAAAAAAGTTGTGAGCTTGCCGACTTACATATGGATTGTTTTGGTATTTTTCATAGAGAGCAGCCCATGCACCACCACCGGCTCCTACAACAGGATAGTCTGCAATAAGCTTCACCGCATCTTTATAGAAGGTTCCTCTTTCTAGAACGCTGTGCTGATTAAAGTTAATGTTTTCTATACGGTTTTTCATGTAATCAGGGAGCAAATTGGTGGCACCTGTGTTTCCAAACAACAAGAACATGCCCAGGCTACCAATAATTAGCGCGGCAGCGGGTAATAAGATATTGGCAAACTTAATTTTGATTTTGGCATCCAGTACTTTTTGAACGGCATGAAATGCATACTTATGTAGTACCCAGATAATAACCGCACAAATAGTTGAAGCACCTATGAACGTCCATAACCCAACTGAAGCGGAGGATAAATCCTGTTTAAAGGCTTGCTCCCCAATGATGGTTATTTTATCAAGAATTAATAGAGAGATTATTAATGCTATGCCTAGATAGATGAAGAAGAAAATCTGTTTAGTCAGTTTCATGAAAGGGAGGACCAGAAGTATTACAATTGGAAGTACAACGATTCCACCCCGTGATATTGTTAGAAAGAATGAAAGAATGATTGGAACAAGCATAAATGCATTTATTAAAATCGCTTGTGGCTTCTTGCTGGATAGTATTAAGTAAACTGCACCAAGGAGCAGAGCAATTAGGAAAGCCGCATATGAATTGGCATACTGGAACGTAGACGTTAGCCTTAATTGGTTCTCGGCCGACATAACTGCGTCCTGATATTGCAATCCATCACCTGGCAGCTCAACAAACCATTGAATCATTTTAGCTGCAAATTGCTTGAAGCCTACCCAGTTTAAAACTCCAAACCAAACGATCACATACCCCGAACCCATTAAGCTATAGGTTAAGAGTTTATTGCCAATTTGCCCTCTGCATAAATAAATACCTAAAATAAAAAAAATAGCATAGATCATTTGAATGTACAACATATTCGTCGCAAAGTAGCTCGAGGCCTGAGAAACTTTAGCTAATAAATAACTAAGAGGAAGTAGCCAGATTACAAGACTAAGAATATCGCGATGATCACGCAGCTTCCAATTGTAGAACAGATAGATGGATGCCACAATTAGAACGATAAATCCCCACACTATTGAACTGTAAATAGGTCTTTCAAAGTCAGCGGTATTCCCATTAAAAAGAGCCTTCTGAAACGGAGCCCACAACAAAAAAATCGAAGTAAAGCCCATTAACAACCAAAATAATAGCGAGGTCTTTTCTTTATCCGTTTGCTCTTGTTTGACCGTTTTTTTTCCGTAAACATATTTTTCACTCATGGGAAAGCTCCTTTTTATTAATGGCAGCGTTGATAAAGTCTAACATTTCTTGTTTGAAACGGGTTTCGTTAAAACGATTGGCATGTTCTCTGATGATTTGGGAGTCGAAGGTGATGGTATCGAATTTTTTTACGGCTTCTATGATAGCTTCATGTGATGACTCTCGGAAGAACACCCCTGTTACATTCTCAACTACAGTTTCTAGAGCGCCACCTTTTCCATATGCAATAACAGGTCTGCCGCTAGATTGCGCTTCGAGTGGAGTAATACCAAAGTCTTCTTCCCCAGCGAGTATGAATCCTTTGCACCTGGAGTAGTAATCTACTATTACATCATCGGGTTGAATGCCCATAAATTTAATAGTTGGACCAGCAAGAGACTCCAGTCGTTTGCGGTCATATCCATCTCCTATGATGACAAGGGGCTTATTCAATTTATTAAAAGCTTCAATTGCAATATCAATTCTTTTGTAAGGAATCATTCTGGAAACAATTAAGAAAAAGTCTTCGATTTTATCCGATGTTTGAAAATTGTCATAGCTTACAGGTGGATAGATGACCTCAGATGTACGTCCATAATATTTAGCTATCCTATTAGAAATACTAATGGAGTCAGCAATGAAATGGTCTACCCGCTGAGCTGTCAGTTGGTCCCACATACGAATTTTATGTAGGATATAAGGAAGAACTTTGCGGAAAATGGGATTTTTAACATCTTCTTTAATGTACTGATGATAGAGATCCCATACATATCTCATGGGAGTGTAGCAGTAACAGATATTGAGTTGATTAGGATTGGTTATAACACCTTTTGCAAATGCACTGGAGCTGGATAGAATGACATCATACTCTCTCATATCGAATTGCTCTACAGCAATGGGGAAGAGGGAAAGCATCTTTTTGTAATGATTTTTTGAAAAAGGCAGGGATTGAATAAAAGAAGTATGAATATCTGCTTTTCGGAATCGCTCAGGCATTCTGTTGAGATCAGCTACCATTGTATAAATGGGTGCATCAGGGAACATGTCCATGAAGCATTCGAGGACTCTTTCTGCACCTCCATATTGATTTAGATAATCATGAACAATTGCTATTTTCATGGTGTACCTCTTTCTATAAACTACTTATGACTACATATGGCCAAGTACTTTTTCATAAACTTTTTTGGTTTCTTCTGCTGTCTTGTCCCATGTAAAAAGCTTGGAACGTTCTAATGCCAGTTGAGAATAGGATTCCCTAACCGCGGCGTCAGATACCATTTTGTAGATTCCTTCAGCCCATGCGGCTGGATCCTCTGGCGGTAATAGCATTCCGGCTTCCCCAATTATTTCGGGAATGGAAGAAACGTTGGAGCCAATTACAGGTGTCCGACATTGCATGGCTTCCAGAAGAGGTAGTCCGAAGCCCTCATAGATGGAAGGCATAACAAAAACCGAAGCTGCGCTGTAAAGTCCAGGCAGGTCTTCATCATCTATAAAGCCCGTAAATATTACCTCTT
Source organism: Paenibacillus sp. GCM10027630 (assembly GCF_042676305.1). NCBI lineage: Bacteria > Bacillati > Bacillota > Bacilli > Caryophanales > Paenibacillaceae > Paenibacillus > Paenibacillus sp. GCM10027630. The sequence goes on from NZ_JBHTGY010000009.1 coordinate 118,801, forward strand.
CCTCTAGATGATGTTCCTGCACCCAGTCAAAGATGGGGGTAAACTTCCATCCCTTTGCGCCTACGATAACAAGTTTCTCTAAACAGCCGAAGTTCTTTTTAAGTAAAGAGAACGCTTTGAGAAGCCCTAACAGGTTTTTTCTTGGTTCCAGTGTACCTACAAATAAAATAAATTTTTCAGGTAACTGGTATTTTTCAATGATGGGTGCTGTATGCTGAACATATTGAAAGCTCTCGTCAGCCGCAAGATGAACGACATCAATTTTATCCTGATGAATATTCAGGAGTTCAATAATATCCTGCTTAGTTTGTTGTGAGTCAGCGATTATCCGGTCACATTTCTGAGCACTATAAGGGACCCATTTGCTATGATGTTTCAGGATCCGGTCACTCGTCGCTTCAGGATACCTCATATAGGCTAAATCGTGAATAGTGATAATATTCTTTGCTTTGAGGGTTGGTGTAAGAGTGAAATTAGTGCCATGGAATATGTCAGCTTTGGATTTAGTTAATATATCATAAGGCAAATTATAGAGAAAATTCGGCTCACACAATCTGCGAATTACTTTATAAGGGTATATGCTATTTATTAAATGAAGATGAAAATCACGTTCTATTTCTAAAACGTGATCTTCACGAATAGATTTTGCTATTCGGTTAAAGGCTAAAAATAAATCTATACTCACATCTTTTGATAGCTCTTTACTTAAACATTCTGTGTATCGAGCTATTCCTGATCTTGCTCCTAATAAAGGTTGGGCATCTAAATAAACATTCAAAATTAATAAGCCCCTTCCCCTTTTAGAACTACGGGTATGGTCTTCAATAAAATCTTAATATCAAAAGTAATGCTCCAATTTTCAATATAATAAATATCTAAACTCATCCATTGTTGAAAGGACAAGTCACTTCTGCCGCTTACCTGCCATAATCCGGTTATGCCTGGAAGCACCTCGAGTCTTCTCCATTCCCAATCACTATAACGCTCAACTTCGTAAGGAAGTGGTGGACGAGGGCCAACTAAGCTCATATTACCTAATAAAACATTAAAAAGCTGAGGTAATTCGTCAATAGAGTACTTTCTGATAAACTTTCCTATTTTCGTAATTCTCGGATCGTCTTTTATCTTGAAAGCTATTCCATCCACTTCATTTTTATTTTCTAACTTTTTTAGAAGCAGATCTGCATCCGAAACCATAGACCTGAATTTTAACATTGAGAATGGCTTACCATTTCTTCCAATTCGCTGTTGTTTATATATAATACTTCCTTTGGAGTCAAGCTTTATTGCAATAGCAGTGAGAATATATATAGGAGATATAAATAATATCAGAAGTGATGAGGCTATCATATCCATACATCTTTTGGCAGCCAGTCCTAGTCCCCGCATAGGGGTTTTAACGAGAGTAACCACAGGTAAAGAATTAATATTACCAATTTGAACGGTGCTCATAACCAAATTATATAAGTCCGGAATGATTTTAATATTAATATCCAGCTTTCTTAAGTCAGTGATGAGCTTATTTACTAATTCTCTTTCAGAAGGAATTGTAATAATGATTTCTTCAACGAGGTTATTTTTTAAAATCTCATTTATTTTAGATATAGGACCTAAATATTTATATTGCTCAAAATCATCTTGCTCATTATCATCTACGAATCCTACAATGTGGTAACCTAGATATTTGTAATGAGTAAGTTCATCCATTAGAGATTTTCCGAATTTCCCTGCTCCTACAATAACTACGTTTTTACTTAGTGTGCCTTCTTTAGCGAGACGAATATAAATTAATCGTTTGATACTTCTAACAATAACTGAGGACACAATAGCAGTGATCCAGTAGCTTGCAATAACAATCCTCGATAAATCTATATACTTGAGCAAAAAACTGGCGCCTATGGTAATTAGTATGGAGAATGAATAGGCTTTAGCAACTTTAAATAATTCATCAGCTAGACCTGATTGAGACCTGAAGCGAAATATTTTATAACGATATACAAAGAAGATGTAAATTGTTGAAGAAATGACGAAGAAAATTAAATAATTAACAAAACGCGGGGAACCCATGTCCCAAAAAACAATATCTCGATCGAATTCTTGTCCTATGCGATATTCATAGAGATAGAAGAATACAAATGCAATAACTATTGCCTCTAAAGCTATAAATATAGAAGCCAGGGCTGTTGAATATAATTTTTTGGTCCCAAGTTTCTTATTGATTTCCATTGTAGGAATAAAATGTTCTTTTTTGTTTTTTTGTGTAGCATAAGAGTAATTCATCAGTGCAGTACCTCCAAAATTCGACTCCTCATTTGATTTTATTCGTTAACGCTTATAAAAACAACTTTAGATATTACCAGTTAATTAAACTGGTCATTTTTTTTGTTACTTGCTAACATTAATCTTATTAGAAAACTTTCTAAAACCATTATACTATTACAATATGGTGAAAAAAACAATTAATTCCAGAAGAATTGCGTTGTCGTATTTTGTTGCGTTATAATGATATAGTTGTAGAGATTCTGTGATTTATGTCGAGAGGTGGAGGGGAAGATATGACCATTACCGCGGTAATAATGGCAGGTGGTAAGGGCGAACGCTTCTGGCCCAAGAGCCGAACTAATTTGCCTAAGCAATTTTTAAATATTTCAGGTAATAAGTCTATGATTCAACAGACAATAGGAAGACTTGAGAAACTAATAGATATTACTCAAATTTTTATAGTTACAAATGAACTTTATGCGGAGTTAATTCATGCGCAGCTTCCTAACCTGCCAATGGAAAATATTATTATTGAACCTATCGGACGAAATACGGCTCCCTGTGTGGGAGTAGCTTCTATAATTATTGAAGAGAAATTTCCGGATAGCACGATGGTAGTTCTTCCATCGGATCACATAATCGAAAATGAGGAAGGCTTTATAAAAATATTAGAAACAGCGGTTGAAGTAGCTCAAAATAATAGCAATCTTGTAACTTTAGGAATTAAACCTACTTATCCAGAAACAGGATATGGTTATATTGAAAGTACAAAAGAATTGGAAATTATTAATGGTTTGGAAGTACACAAAGTAAGTAATTTTGTTGAAAAGCCAAACTTGGAAACTGCAGAAAATTATCTTAAATCAAGCAATTTCTTTTGGAACAGTGGTATTTTTATTTGGAAAGTTGCGGTTATACGTAAATATATAGAACTTTTGATGCCAGACATGCACGATATTTTAGAAACTATGAAGTCTAGCTTCGCTGGTACAGTTAACAGAAATGAAGTAATTAAGTCTGAGTTTTATAAAATGCCTGATCAATCCATCGATTATGGAATTATGGAAAAAGTTAATAACATCTATGTGATTCCATGTATTTTTGGGTGGGATGATGTTGGTAGTTGGACTGCTTTAGATCGAATTAACGAACACGATGAAAATGGTAATGTGATAAAAGGTAATATACTTAATTTGGATACCAAAAGATGTATTATTGAAAGTAATGGTAAGTTGATAGCAACTTTAGGTGTTGAAGACCTAATAATAGTCGATACTGAGGATGTCACTTTAATTTGCTCGAAAGATAAAGCACAAGAAGTAAAAGTGCTTCTAAAAGAACTCAGAATGCAAAAACTTGATAAATACTTATAATACTCACATATCAATTATATTCTAGGGAGACAAATAATCATGACTAAATCTGCACTAATTACAGGAATCACAGGGCAAGACGGATCGTATCTAGCTGAGCTATTACTATCAAAGGGTTACAAAGTTTATGGATTGCGCAGAAGAACCAGTGTACCTATTCTTGAAAACATTGAGCATATCAAAAATGAGATTGAATTTATCGAAGGAGATCTTTTAGATGCAGGGTCTTTAATAAATGCTGTTCGTATCTCAAAGCCTGATGAGGTCTATAATCTTGCTGCGCAATCCTTTGTGGGCACTTCTTGGGATCAGCCGGTTACTACAGGAATGGTGACAGGTATTGGTGTAACCAACATGCTAGAAGCGGTTAGATTAATCAAGCCTGACGCTAGATTTTACCAAGCTTCAAGTAGTGAAATGTTTGGAAAAGTCGTAGAAACTCCACAAAAAGAAACGACACCTTTCTATCCTAGAAGTCCATATGGAGTAGCAAAAGTATACGGCCACTGGATCACAGTAAACTACCGCGAAAGCTTTGACATGTTTGCTTGCTCCGGTATTTTGTTTAATCATGAATCCCCACGCCGTGGCGTTGAGTTTGTTACTCGTAAGGTTACTGATGCAGCGGCAAGGATTAAATTAGGACTGCAAAAAGAACTTCGTATGGGCAACCTCGATGCCAAGAGAGATTGGGGCTTCGCAGGTGATTATGTAAAAGCTATGTATTTAATGTTGCAGCAAGATACACCTGACGATTATGTAATTTCAACTGGCGAAATGCATACTGTTGAGGAACTGGTCGAAATTGCATTTGGTCACGTTGGTTTAAATTGGAGAGATCATGTTAAAGTTGATCCGAAGTTCGTTCGTCCAGCTGAGGTTGATTTATTGCTTGGAGATTGTACAAAGGCCAAAACTAAATTGGGCTGGGAGCTTGAGGTTGGATTTGAACAGCTGGTGACTATGATGGTTGAGAGTGACTTGAAAAAACTACAACCAAAACAGGTAGTGGTTTAATGGCTAAAATCTTAGTAACAGGTTCTTCAGGTTTTGTTGGCAGTTATATGGTAGAGCATTTAGAAAAAAAGGATGTTGAGTTGATCATTGCAAGTCGTTCAGTTAAAAATCCCACTAAACATAATAATGTTGAGTTAGACATGAACGATAAAGAAAGTATTATAAAAGTGTTAAAAAAATTTAAACCTACTCATATTATTAATTTAGCAGGTCAAAGCTCAGTTGGCTTGTCTTGGAAACATAAACAGACAACCTTTCAAGTTAATACATTTGGTACTATGAACTTGTTAGATGCTGTTTTAGAGTATACACCGAATTGTCGTATTCTCTCAGTTGGATCATCAGAAGAATATGGTTTAGTAAACATAGGGAATTGTCCAATACAAGAAACAACCATTCTTAATCCACTAAGCCCTTATGGGCTTAGTAAACTATCTGCTGGTCTTCTTTGCATGCAATACGCAAGAGCATATGGACTAGATGTGTTTCATACACGTACTTTTAATCATATTGGTGTTGGACAAAGTCTTGGTTTTGTTACACAAGATTTTGCTAAACAAATTGCAGATATTGAAAAAGGAGTACAGGAACCAATTATTGTTGTAGGGAACTTAGATGCAATACGAGACTTTACTGATGTTCGTGATATAGTAGTTGCATATGAACTTTTGCTTTTTAATGCAATACGTGGAGAAATCTACAACGTTTGTTCTGGAAACGGCCTAAAAATAATTGATATATTAAATATTTTGATATCTAAAGCAAAGGTAGACATTAACATAGTACAAAGTTCTGATAAAAAGAGGCCTGCGGACGTACCCATTCTTATTGGAGATAATTCAAAGCTAACGAGTTCAACAAATTGGAAAATGAAGTATTTAATAGAAGATTCATTAGGAGATATACTGAATTATTATCGTGGAATTACTTGAAAAACTTGAGGTGATTGTAATTTTAAGAGCAATATGGCAATATAGAGGATTTATCTCAGGTCTTGTTAAAAGAGATTTCCAATCTAAATATTTAAATTCTGTATTAGGTTCAGTTTGGTCAATTCTAAATCCTATCGCCCTTATTATAGTTTATACTGTAATTTTTTCTCAAGTAATGGGTACGAGAATGCCTAATTCAAGTAGTATGCTATCATACAGTATTTATTTGTGCGCAGGATTACTACCATGGCAATTTTTTGCCGAAACTATATCACGTATGCAAAATGTATTTATTGAACAAAGTGGCATTATGAAAAAAGTAAGTTTTCCTAGAACATCTTTGCCTTTATATATTATGATTTCGTCATTTTTGAACTTTATTATTATATATAGTTTATTTATGTTTTTTTTAATGATCACAGGAAATTTTCCTGGTTTAATAATTTTGAAAGTAATCCCACTATTGTTTTTGCAACAATTATTTGCTTTAAGTATTGGCATTTTGCTTGCCACTCTCAATGTTTTTTTTCGGGATATTGGTCATACTTTTGCAATAGTTCTTCAATTCTGGAGTTGGTTAACCCCATTAGTTTATACAATAGAAATAATACCAAATAACTTGAAATCGATTTTTGACTGGAACGTTATGATTCCTATAATTAATGGTTACCACAGTATTTTTTTGGATAAACAATGGGATAAATGGAATACATTGTGGCCTTTATTTTTTGCAAGTATTTTTCTTCTATTATTGGGGTACTTTTTATTTAAAAAGCTCGATAAAGAAATGGTGGATGAATTATAAATGAATGTATTAGAAGTTCGAAATATTGGAAAAAAATATAAAAGATATCCGAAACCTTATAGTAGACTTATCGAGTGGGTAGTTGGTTCGAAAATGCATAAAGAAAAGTGGGTTCTTCGGGGTATCACTTTCCAAGTGAAAAGTGGAGAATCAGTAGGTATTCTTGGTCATAATGGTGCAGGAAAAAGTACTTTACTAAAGATTTTGACAGGTACTACTCACCCTTCTGAAGGTAATATGCAAATTACAGGAAGTATATCTGCATTACTTGAGCTTGGATTAGGATTCCATCCTGAATTCACAGGACTGCAAAACATTTATATGTTAGGACAATTAATGGGCCTTAAAAACAAAGATATATCTGAACTATTACCAGATATTATTGATTTTTCAGAAATCGGGGATTATTTACACCAACCTTTAAGAACTTACTCAAGTGGAATGGCAGTTAGGCTAGCATTTTCTACTGTTACCTCTGTAAGACCGGACATTCTAATTGTTGACGAAGCTTTATCAGTTGGGGATGCTTACTTTCAACATAAATGTTTTGCGAGAATTCGTAAGTTTCGGGAGCAAGGAACATCATTATTATTTGTCTCACATGACCCTTCTGCAGTAAAAAATCTTTGTGATAGAGCAATATTGTTAGATAGTGGTTTAATGATTAAAGAAGGACATCCTGATGAGGTGCTTGATTACTATAACGCTGTTATTGCTAAAAGAGAAGCGGATTATGAAATTAAACAAAGTATTGGTTTAAATAACAAACTAAATATACGTTCTGGAAACAAAAAAATACAAATAGATGAAGTGAATTTATTTTTCAAAGGTGAACGAATTAATGCAATCCAAGTAGGAGATTTAATAGATATTCAAGTAATATTATCGTGTAATAATAAGATTAAAGAACCTACTGTTGGTTTTGTTATAAAAGACAGACTTGGAAACGAAGTTTATGGTACCAATACCTACTATTTGGATATGAACTTAGGTTATTGGGATTCTAATAATAGATATGTAGTAACTTTTTCTCAAAAATTAAATCTTGGTGTTGGAACCTATAGTATTACTGTTGCTGTTCATGATAGTTATCATCACTTGGATCAAAATTATGATTGGCTTGAACAAGCAGCTATCTTTCAAATAATTCCCGGGCTAGAAAAACAATTTATAGGTACGGCTTTTTTAGATTCAACAGTAGTTTTTGAAAATGGAGGGAAAAACAGTGTCAAGTATGACAGTGGAAATGATTATGAACAGAATTAAAACTACTCTCACAGATGCACAAAAAAAACGTAATTATCTGAAAGAGAACAAGCTAATAGATACAAATAAAGATTTGGAACATCAACTTTCTAAATTAACGCTTGAAATTGAGCAGAATAACAGAAAATGGAACATAAATTCGGAACATGCTATTACTTCTCACCGTCCTATAATTGGACGTTTTATTATATTAGGAAAGAAAGTAATTAGAAAATTACTTAGGTGGTATATTAATCCTGTTATTGATCAGCAAAGAGACTTTAATGCAAGTGTAACCCGTTCTTTAAATATCTTAACAACATTAAACATTAATTTTTCTGAAGAATTAAAAGCATTAAATGAGATTGAAATAAAATCAAAATTACAAGAAGAACTAGATTTCATTGAGAATCGTATGATGAAAATAGAAAATTTGACAAATCAGTTTGAAGAGAAAATTAAAGAATTTGTATCCAATATGAATCATCAAATAATCGAAACTCGAGATACACTCGAACAAAAAATTCAAGATAACTTTCAAAATTTAAGTGGTAATAAAAATGTAACAATTGATTATTTTGAACAAGTATCTCATGAAACTGAAAATAAATTTCAGATTGTTCAAAATCAAGTGGAACAAATGGAAGATGCGCTGATGTTAATGAATTCACGGATAAGAAAAAGAATTAATACTCCAGCACAAACTACTAATATAGTCGAAGATGTCAACAAGGTAAATGATATTCAACATATTGAACAAAATAATATTGAAATTGATTATTTTTTATTTGAACAAAAATTTAGAGGAACAAGATCGGCAATTATAGAAAGACAAAGATTTTATTTACCGTTTTTCATAAAAAAGAAAAGCATTTTGGATATCGGTTGTGGTCGAGGTGAATTTATTGAACTTCTAGGAGAGAATGGAACAAGAGTTAAAGGTATTGATTTGAATAGAGACATGGTCGATTATTGTAAAGAAAGAGGTTTTGATGTTGATTTAGAAAACGCTCTACATTATCTTCATAATTGTGAAAATAATTCTCTTGATGCAATCTTCATGGCGCAAGTAATTGAACATTTATCACATCAGGAATCTCTTTTACTTTTGGATAGCATGTTTAGAGTATTAGAACCAGGGGGTATGGTCGTAATAGAGACTATTAATGTTCAAAGTGTATTTGCTATGAACAATTGGTTCTATCTAGACCCTACACATGTTAAGCCAGTGCATCCAGTTACACTTAAGTTTATCCTGCAAGGAATTGGGTTTAGTAAAGTCGATATTAAGTATCTTAGCCCTGTGGAGGGTAAAGGAATTCCCCCTCTCATTATTGAAGGTGTTAATACTGATTCATTCAATAATTCAATGGGAGATTTAAGCGGTTTGATTTACGGATTTCAAGATTATGCTATTTTCGCTTACAAGTGATTATTGAATTGACGGGATGTGTTTTAATATGGAGGTTATTATCTTACATCAGACATTTAATGATGGAGATGCGATTGGTCACGATATTCAAGGTATGTATGAGGTATGCAATAAAAACAATATTATTGTCTCAGTTTTTTGCGAATATAATCAAGCTAATCCGATATATGAAGTGTTATCTTATAAAGAATTAAAAAGGAAGATTACTTCTAAAAATAATATATTAATATATCATCATAGCATATATTGGAAACTAGGGGAAAATATATTACGAGAAGCAAAATGTAGAGTTATTATTAGGTATCATAATATTACACCCCCTGAGTTTTTTGAAGATTATAGTGATAAATATTATAAGATCACATCTCTCGGAAGAGAACAAACAAAAAGATTAGTAAGAGAGCATAGTTTTTATTGGCTATCTGATTCAAATTTTAATAATTTAGAGATAATAGCACTTGGAATGAACACGGAAAAAACAGCTGTAGTTCCCCCTTTTCACAAGATCGAATATATGGAAGAAGTTAAAGCTGATAGTAACCTCTTAAATAATTTAAAAAAAAGCACGAGAACCAACGTTCTATTTGTGGGAAGAGTTACGACTAATAAAGGACACTTAAACATTTGTAAAGTAGCAAAATCATATCTGGAACTTTATGGGGATAATATTACATTTTGGATTGTCGGAGGATTTGATTCGGAAATTGAAAATTACTACAAAGAGTTGAATAGATTTATTGCTAAATGGAGTTTGCAAGAAAATGTAATTTTTACACAAAAGGTTTCGATTAATCAACTTAAGTCTTATTTCCAAGGTAGTGATTTATTTTTGTGTTTAAGTGAACATGAGGGGTTTTGTGTTCCTCTGATTGAATCCCAATACAATAATTTACCCATTGTTGCTTATGATACTACTGTTATTTCAGAGACTATGGGTAACGATCAGCTTTTTTTTAATCATTTTGATGAGGATCTTATAGCAAGCGCAATATTTAAAGTAATATCTGACAAATCGGTCGCTTCCTACTTAATTGAAAAGGGGCAACATAATTTCTGTACAAGATTTACAAATGAGATTATAAGTGAACAATTTATTAATGTTATAAACACCTTCAAATAGGAGGATCACACTGTGAAAATTGCATTAACAAGCGTACAAATTCCTTTTATTAAAGGTGGAGCAGAATACCTTGCAGAAAATTTGCGAATTGAATTAATTAAACGTGGTCATGAAGCTGATATAATAACAATGCCTTTTAAGTGGTATCCCGCTTCATGTTTAGTTGATAGTATTCTTTTTTCACGGATGATTGATTTATCAGAAGTAAACGGTCAAGCTATTGATCGAGTCATAGGTTTAAAGTTTCCTATGTATTACGTTAAACATCCAAATAAAGTTGTTTGGGCTTTGCATCAACACCGGCAGGCTTATGAATTATGGGGGACTAAATTTGGAGATTTAGAACATATGAAAGATGGAGTTAAAGTTCGAGATATGATTATTAATGCAGATAATAAATATCTTCGCGAGAGTAAAGCAATATTCACTATATCAAAAACAGTCTCCGAAAGAATGAATAAATATAATACTATTAACTCAAAACCTTTATACCATCCTCCATCTAATTATGAAAAATTACATTGTAATGATTTTGGCGACTATATTTTTTATCCAAGTAGATTAAATGAAATTAAAAGACAGCATTTAATTATTGAAGCTATGAGCTTTACCAAATCTAATGTAAAACTATTATTAGCTGGTACTGGAGAGAAAGAATATACAAAACGTCTTAATACATTAATCGAAAAACTAAATCTTCATTCTAAAGTTAAGCTTCTTGGGAATATTACAGAAGAAGAGAAAATTAATTATTATGCTGGATCTTTATTAGTATATAATGGACCCTATGAGGAAGACTATGGGTATGTGACACTAGAAGGATTTTATTCAAGTAAACCATTATTAACCCACATAGATTCAGGTGGACCGCTTGAATTTGTAGAAAATGAAACTACTGGTTATGTTGTAGAAGCAGATCCAGAATGCTTGGCTGAAAAAATCGATTATTTATTTAATAATAAACATATTGCAAAATCAATGGGGATGAACGGAAATCAGCTCATGAAAGATCTGAAAATTAATTGGGATAATGTTATTGAGAGGCTCTTACAATGAAAATAGCTTATTTTAGTCCACTGAACCCCCAAAAAAGTGGTATTTCAGATTATTCTGAATACTTACTTGAAGCACTAATGGATAAAGCAGAAATTGATGTTTGGGTTGAAGGATTTGTTCCCACAAGTAGATTTATAAACATCAATTTCCAAGTTTACGATTACGTTCATAATCCTGAATTGTTACTTAAACTAAACGAATATGATGAAATTATATATAACATAGGAAATAATCCATTTTATCATACTCATATTTATAATGTATTTCTGAAGTATAATGGAATTGTAATATTACATGAATATGTACTTTATTACTTGGTAACAGGATACTTACTTGAATATCATAATAACCCGACTATGTTTTTAGAAGAATTGTTTTATAATGATGATTCTAATGCATATAATGAAGGATTGAAAATTCTTAATAGTGAGATTCCACCATTACAATATAAAAATCCAGAAAATTTGCCTTTAAATAAAAGATTAGTTCATTATGCAAAAGGAATTATTGTTCATTCTGAATATGCAAAATCAGAAGTTTTAAAAATAAATCCTTTTGCTAATTGTATCACTATTGGACAGATTGGTCCTGATCCTCAAAAGATTAAGCTAAATGAAAAAAAAGTTGAACACTTAAAAAAAAAATGGGGAATACAAGAAAATCAAATATTAGTAGCTTCTTTTGGATATATATCGGAGACTAAGCGTATTCATAAAGCTATTGAAGCTCTAGCTTCAATGAAAAGCAATTATGATTATCGATATCTTTTAGTTGGTGAAGGGGATTATGTAAATAAATTAATAAAAAAATATAATCTGGAGAAAAAAGTAATTATTACTGGTTTTACTACAACTGAAGAATTCGATGAGCTTATTGCACTTTCAGATATAATTATTAATTTGAGGTATCCATATATGGGCGAAACCTCAGCTAGTTTAATTAGAGCTTTATTGCTAGGTAAAGCATCACTTGTTTCAGATATAGGTTGGTTTGGAGAATTACCAGATTCATCAGTTCTTAAAGTGCCTGTTAATGAGCAAGAAGTACTAGTAATAAAAGAATATTTAGAAACATTATTTAAGGATCATGGGACTAAACAAAAATTAGAACGTGAAGCAATGATGTATGCACAAGAAAAATTAGATCCCAATACAATCTCTAGCAATATTATTGACTTTATTTGTTCAGTAAAAAATGATAACTTGAAGATGAAAATATTGATTCCTTTATGTGATCAGGTTTGTGAAATACTTGATGATATCGAAATTGATAAATATGAAGATTATATCAAGAGAATCTCATATGCTATACATGAAATCATGTGATTTATTGGGAGTTGCAAAATATGTATGCTGTTATTATTGAAAAAATTAAAAAACATTATTTAAATTATTTTTCTATAATTTGTTATTATTCACTTATTTTTTTAGTGTTTTTTTCTTCTGTTATTTTCAATGGAAAGTTATTATCACCAGGCGATGCAATGCTTTATTATCGACCAGTCTTTGAATGGGGGTTTGATTTATGGAATCCTTATATTTTCTCAGGCTTTCCTCAGTTCGGAGATCCTCAGGCCATGATATGGTATTTACCAAGGATAATTTTTAAAGTTTTTTCATGGAACTATTTTGTTGTATTTGCATATGTAGCAGCCGCGAGTTTTATGTACGGATTTTCATTAAAGCTAACAAACAATAAATTTGCGGCTTTTCTAGCTGGGATTACTTATAGTATGAGCGGTTTTTTCATGGGACATCTAGGACATACTGCGATTATTCATGCAGCTTGTTGGATCCCATTAATTTTATGGGGATTATATGAGTTAAATTCAAAGTATCAAGTCAAATGGTTTTGTATTACAGCTTTTGCAGTTTCAATGTGTATATTAGCGGGTCATCCACAAATGATGACTTACTCATTAGGATTAGGATGTTTATACGTATTGTTTTTGTCCATTAATAATCAAAATCGCTTTAAATTTATTGGAATAACCGCTTCTACTTATGTTTTAGGTATCTTATTATCTTCAATTCAATTATTACCAACTTTAGAATTAAGTCAATTAAGTTTAAGGTCATCAATGGATTTTCAAACATTTAATAGTTATCACTTGCCATTAAAACAGATATTAATGGTTTTCTTTCCTTACTTATTCGGAGGAATTCCAAACATTATATACGATTATCCCTATTTTGGTGAATGGAATTTAACTGAATTAATTGGTTATGTTGGATGGTTGCCATTTATACTAATCATTTTCTTTTTTACTTTTAAGCTTAAGCTGAATAAAAATTATTTTTTCTGGGCGATTGTTTGTTTTTTTAGTTTCCTATTGACTCTTGGTGACACGACGCCTCTTTCAAAAATTTTATTTCATATTCCAGGATATAATCTTTTTAGAGCACCTGCTAGACATTTTGTAGAATACTCATTGAGTTTTAGTGTTATTGTAGCTTTAATATTTAGTGATCTAAAAAAAGTAAAAGCTTCATATAAATCCAATCTTTGTTCCATAATAGTTGTTTTTGTTTTTATTGTACTCGTATTATGTGGAATTCTTTTGTTTGAAGAAAGTATTAGTAAAATGGCACTGAAGAATGGAAATGCTAATTTTTCTGTGAATCCTCTTAAAAACTTTGCAGTTATGTTTCCGATTGTTTTATGTTTTGTTTCTCTTGTACTTTGTCTTAGATATGTTAATCTAAAGAAAAAAAGTTTCATTTCTTTTTCAATTATCTTATTTGTGATAATAGATTTATCTTCTTTTGGTTGGAATTATGAATGGAAATACGCTGCTCCGCTAGATAAACCAGAAATATCAGCAACCGTTAGTAGTATAGAAAAGAATCGTATCGCTGTATTTGAAGGAGCACTATCAGAGAGTCGTGATTTAGTTCCTAATAGTTCTCAATTACTCGGAATAAGAAGCGTAAATGGTTACAATCCATTGATGCTAACAGATTATAATAAACTAACTGAAATTGATACAAGTGGAATTTTATCAAATAATCTACTAGATGAGAAAAATATAGTATTAGATATTCTTGGAGTTAAAAATCTTTATAAAATATTTTCAAATAATAAGATCATTAGCAAAGATGGAATATTATTTACAGAGGAGAAATTTTCAAAGGTTGTTAGTACGAACAGTACCTACTCTCTTCAACTCAACGGGGAGAATATTGTAGGAGATGCTCTACTAATAGAAGGAACTTTAGGAGGATCTGTTAGTATTAAAGATTCTACTGAGATTTCCAAAATGCAAGTAATTTACCAAGATAATACCAACCAAATGATAAGTATATTGACTGGTGAAGATGTAAGTGAATGGGCATATGATAGAGATGATGTTAGCCCGAAAATGCAACATAAAAAAGCAAATGTTTTTGAAAAGTTTGTTGAAAAGGATAACAAAGGGAATGATTTCTTTGGAAATAGATATTTAATGAATTTCAAGATTATGCATAAGACTATCAAAGAGATTAATATATTGTTTGCTGGGCCTAGTGATTCTTCACTAGAAATAAGCCGAATAACAGTGCATGACTCAGGTAATAATGAGTCACATCCAATTGATCTTAATAATAGTTTGTCAAAAAATAGATGGAAATTGATGAAACAGGTAGGAAATACTAATGTTTATGAAAATGTTAGATCATTGCCACAAGCATGGTTTGTCGATGAAGTCAGAAGAATGGAAAAAAAGGAAATTTTAAATACATTACAAACAAGCTTGTTTTCAGATAAATCTATTTTCAACCCGCACAATACAGCTTTAATAGATGTTGCTGAAGAATTACCCTTAAATTTTCAGTATAATGATTCAACGAATTCGCAAACCAATCAGATTGTAATTAAAGCATTTAACAATTCTGGATTACATCTAGAAACTAAAACATCTGATCAGAAGTTTTTGGTTTTAAGTGAATCTTATTATCCTGGATGGAAGGCTTATATTAATGGCGTTGAAACTAAGGTTTATAAAGTAGATTATTTGTTAAGAGGAATTAATGTACCTGTCGGAGATAATACAATTGAATTTAAGTTTGAACCCAGATCCTTTATTATTGGACTAAATTTAAGTATATTTGCTTTTTTAGTATTAGTATCTTTAATTATTATTGCTATCGTAAGAAAGAAGAAAATAAAAATATGATAAAATCAGAATGATGGGAGATACAAAATGGATTTATCTAATAAAAGAGTTTTAGTTACTGGAGCAGATGGATTTATCGGATCACATTTAACGGAATTTTTAATTAAAATTGGTGCAGAAGTAAAAGCCTTATCACAGTATAATTCTTTTAATAATTGGGGATGGCTTGAGGACTTAAATAATCTATCACAAGTTGAAGTATTTACTGGAGATATACGTGACCCACATTATTGTAAAAAGATTACGAAAGATATAGATGTGGTGTTTAACTTAGCGGCATTAATTGCTATACCTTATTCATATATTGCTCCTGATTCATATGTTGATACTAATATTAAAGGTACTCTAAACATTTGTCAGGCTTCTTTGGAAAACAATGTCCAAAGAATAGTTCAAGTATCAACAAGTGAAGTATATGGAACAGCAAAATATGTACCAATAGATGAAAATCATCCACTCCAACCACAATCTCCTTACAGTGCTAGTAAGATAGGCTCTGATTCAATGGCGATGAGTTTTAATAATGCATTCAACTTACCCGTAATAATAGCCAGACCTTTTAATACTTACGGTCCACGTCAATCTGCCCGTGCAGTTATTCCTACCATTATTACACAGATAGCCGCTGGTCGGAAACAGATAAAACTTGGTGATGTAACACCGACAAGGGACTTGAATTATGTTGAAGACACATGCAGAGGAATGGCACTTTTAGCACAATGTGATGCTGCAGTTGGTGAAGTAGTCAATATAGGTTCCAATTATGAGATAAGCGTCTTGGAAGTATTTGAAACTATTAAAGAAATCATGCAATCTGATGTTGAATTAATCACAGACCAACAACGAATTAGACCGGAAAAAAGTGAAGTACACCGATTATGGTGTGATAATACCAAAATAAATCAACTAACAAACTATCAACCTTCATTTGACATAAGAGAAGGCCTTAAATTAACTATTGATTGGTTTAGCAAAGAAGAAAATTTAAAAAAATATAAGGCAGGTATATACAATGTCTAAAAGAGCAATTATTCTTGCAGGTGGACTCGGGAGCAGGTTGAGACCGTATACAGTTGTATTACCAAAGCCACTAATGCCAATTGGTGATTATCCCATACTTGAAGTTATAATAAGACAGCTAATAAATCATGATTTTTCCCATATTACTTTGGCAGTAAATCATCAAGCCGATATAATTAAAGCCTTTTTTAAAGATGGTTCTAAATGGGGTATAAATATAGATTATTCTATAGAGGATAGGCCTTTAAGTACGATGGGGCCCTTAAAATTGATCAATGATTTACCAAACGATTTTCTTATCATGAATGGAGATGTTTTAACAGATTTGAATTTTTCCCAATTATTCAATTCACATTTAGATAGCAGAGAATTATTTACAATATCTGCACACGAAAGGGATCAAAAGATTGATTATGGTGTATTAGAAGTAAATGATGGTTATCTTACTAATTTTATAGAAAAACCAACAAAAAGATATAATGTAAGTATGGGAATCTATATTGCAAATCGAGGAATTCTTGACTTTATTCCTGAGAATAAAGCTTATGGTTTTGATAATCTAATGTATGACATGCTTTTATATAAAAGAAATGTTAATGTTAAAAAATTTAATGGTTATTGGTTAGATATTGGACGTCCAGATGATTATATGCAAGCTATCGAAGAGTTTGATAAAATGAAAAGCAGGTTTTTAGAAGAATGAAAAAAAACATAGTACTCACTGGAGCAAATGGTTTCGTTGGTCAGTATCTATCTGAAGAATTAAGAAAACAAAATTATAATATAGTAGAAATTACATCTAAAAACGGTAGTATTGTTGACTTTAATTTGCAAAAAAATATTACAAAAGTTGATCATGTAATACATTTAGCAGCAAAAACGTTTGTTCCAGACAGTTGGAATAATCCTTATAATTTTTATGATACTAATATAATGGGAACTGCAAATGTGCTGGAGTTTTGTCGCCACACAAATAGTAAACTTACATTTTTGAGTACTTATATTTATGGTCAGCCAACTAAATCATATGTTGATGAGAGTCATCCAATTAATCCAAATTCACCTTATAATCATAGTAAAGTATTGGCAGAGAGCCTTTGTAAGTTCTATTCGGAAAATTTCAATGTCCCAATATCAATTCTGAGGCCATTCAATATTTATGGTCCTGGACAAAAAACACATTTTCTTATACCGGAAATTATAAGACAGTGTATGGACAATTCAATTGATAAAATAGAGGTTATGGATTTAAAACCTAAGCGTGACTATCTTCATGTGAGAGATTTAGTTAATGCTATCTCCCTAACACTCCAATACAATAATAGTGGCTTAAGTATCTATAACGTTGGAAGTGGTATTTCAGTTAGTGTGGAAGAAATTATAAAATTAGTGTTAAAGGAAAGTTGTTCTATAAAAAGTTATTCTTCTAAAGGACAAGTAAGAAAAAATGAGGTAATGGATATAAAAGCAGATATAACAAAAATAAAAAAAGATTTAAAATGGGAACCCACTATATCATTGAGACAAGGAATCGAGGAAATGCTGAATGCATTTAATGAAAAATCCTTATGAAAAAAATTAATGTAATTTTACCCGTTTATAATGAATCTGAAGTTATTGAAAGCTTTAATAATGAGCTTCAAAATGTTATTAAGTTATTAAACAGTAAGTATGAGTTCCAAGTTATATACGTTTTAGATAAAAGCAGAGATGGTACAATCGAGATTTTAAGGGATATCGCCAAACAATATACAAATGTTAAAGTAATCGCTTTATCAAGAAGATTCGGTCATCAAATGTCTTTGGTTGCTGGTATGCATCAATGTGATGGAGAAGCTGTTATTATGATGGATTGTGATTTGGAGCATCCACCAATAATAATAAAAGAATTACTAGAGAAGTTTGAAGAAGGATTCGATATTGTCCAAACTAAAAGGATTTATAATGAAAAAATCAGCTTTTTTAAAAAGACGGGTTCTAGATTATTTTATAAATTGTTAAGCAAGCTATCATCAGTACCTATTAGTTCTGATAGTGCGGATTTTAGACTCATATCTAAGAGGGTTGTCACAGTTTTTAAAAAGGACATTACGGAACAAAATCAGTTTTTAAGAGGTTTATTTCCTTGGGTCGGTTTTAATCAAACGAATATTACGTTCATTTCTGAAAGCAGGAAAAAAGGGAAAAGTAAATACAATCTAAAAAGATTAATTAATTTTGCAACTATGGGAATCATAGCATTTTCCAAGATACCTTTGAAATTTTCTGTATATATAGGTTTAACGATCTCTATACTGAGTATATTTTATGGATTATATACTATTCTAAGTTTTTTCATTAGTAAAAATATCCCAGAGGGTTGGACCTCGGTTATTGCTACAGTATCTTTTTTAGGAGGCATCCAGCTTATTTTCATGGGTATCATTGGAGAATATATTGGAGGTATTTTTGATGAAGTGAAAAATAGGCCTTTATATATTATAGAGGAAGAATTCGAGGGAGTTAAAAATGAATGATAATTTGTGTATAGTTTGCGGATCACCCTATAAAAAATCAAAGTTAAAAGGGTTAATCGAATGCACTAATTGTAGTTTTATAACTACAAATTTGAACATTTCAAATGATGAGCTTAAAAAGTTATATTCGATAGATTATTTTCATGGGAAAGAATATAGTGATTACCTTTCTGATAAGAAGATCATTCAACATAATTTTTATTCCAGACTTAAGACATTAATGAAATATATCCAAAATCCAAAGGAAAAATCCCTCTTCGAGATTGGATGCGCTTATGGATTTTTCTTAGATGTAGCCAATCCATTGTTTTCGGATGTATCAGGTATCGACATTTCCGCCGAAGCAGTACAAAAGGGTAAAGAGTTAATGGGGTTAAATGTTTTTTCTGGGGACTTTTTGGAATACAAATTTGATTCGAAATACGATGTTTTTTGTATGTGGGACACAATAGAGCACTTGAAAGAACCACATCTTTTTATAGAAAAAATATCTGAGAATATAAATAAAGACGGTCTAATTGCGATTTCAACAGGTGATATCGGTAGCTTAAATGCAAGTATTAGAGGAGATAATTGGAGGCAGATTCATCCACCAACCCATTTACAGTATTTTTCTTCAAAAACTTTGGCGAAATTATTGGAAAAATATGGATTTGAAGTGGTTTATACTGGGCATCCAGGCAATTATCTTAGTTTAAACACAATAAGTTATATATTGTTTGTTCTAAAGTATAATATTCCAGGTTTCTATAATTTACTTAAGAAGACTGGGATAGTTAATCTCAATGTTTATTTAAATATGTTTGACTTTGTGTATATGATTGGTAGAAAAAAATGACTCTTACTTTGTTTCTAATTTTGTACTATCTTGTAGCTAGCAGTCTTGGTCTCACTCTAGTAAAATTGTATATGAATAACGTTGATCTTTCTTTATTAAAATCAAATATTTTTCTTCTGGTAAATTATAAATTGATTATTGGAACAATTCTCTATATCACAAGTTTTTTATCTTGGTTTGTTATATTATCAAGAAATGAGCTATCATTCATATACCCTATTATTGTAGGATTGGGATATATCTGTATAATATTATTGTCAATTTTGTTTTTAAAAGAATCAATAACATTATATAAGATGTTAGGTATCACCCTTATATTAATTGGTGTCATTATCATTAGTTTAAAAGGTAAATGAGACAAAGGAGTCCCATACTATGATCAATTCTACAAATGGCTCACTAATCCGAGACATTAACGTAGCACCACAAGGCAAGCTTAAACTCGACTGGGTTAAAGCCCACATGCCTTTACTCAATACCATCGAAGAACAGTTTAAGAAAGAACAACCATTCAAAGGGCTAAAAGTAACAATCTGCCTTCATTTAGAGGCAAAAACCGGGTATTTAGCACAAGTTGTACAAGCTGGTGGAGCTGAAGTCGCAGTATGCGGAAGCAATCCGCTGTCGACTCAAGATGATGTCGTCGCGGCTCTTGTTGAAAGCGGAATAACAGCCTACGCTTGGTACAATGTAACGGATGAAGAATACCATATGCATATTAATAAAGCTTTGGATTTCAGACCAAATGCTATCATTGATGATGGTGGGGATCTTGTAAGCATTTTGCATAGCCAGCGTTTGGAGCAAACGAAAGAGATCATTGGCGGCTGTGAAGAGACAACTACAGGGATTATCCGTCTAAAAGCTCTGGAAAATGAAGGTAAGCTTCAATTTCCAATGATGGCTGTTAATGATGCATATTGCAAATATTTATTTGATAATCGTTATGGTACAGGGCAATCTGTTTGGGATGGTATCAATAGAACTACAAACCTGGTCGTTGCAGGAAAGACGGTTGTAGTAGTTGGATATGGCTGGTGCGGTAAGGGCGTGGCTATGCGTGCTAAGGGTCTTGGAGCACAAGTTATTGTAACTGAAATTGATCCTATCAAGGCCATTGAAGCTTACATGGA
Source organism: Paenibacillus sp. GCM10027630 (assembly GCF_042676305.1). Classification (NCBI taxonomy): domain Bacteria; kingdom Bacillati; phylum Bacillota; class Bacilli; order Caryophanales; family Paenibacillaceae; genus Paenibacillus; species Paenibacillus sp. GCM10027630. The sequence continues at coordinate 139,706 of NZ_JBHTGY010000009.1, forward strand.
TGGATTTACTGTAATGCCGATGATCGAAGCGGTTAAGCATGGTGATTTCTATGTTACGGTTACTGGTAACCGTGATGTTATTGCTGACGAGCATTTTGATGTTATGAAAGACGGAGCTATCATGTGTAATGCTGGTCATTTTGATATTGAAGTGAACAAAAATGATCTTGCAGCAAGAGCTGTAAGTGTCCGTGAAGTTCGTAAGAACATAGATGAGTATGAGATGAAGGACGGTCGTAAATTGTATCTTCTTGCTGGCGGTCGTTTAGTGAACTTGGCCGCGGGAGACGGACATCCTGCAGAAGTAATGGATTTGACGTTTGCTTTGCAAGCTCTTTCTTTAAAACATGTTGTCCAAAACAGCAAGTCCATAGGTCCAAAAGTTCAACCAGTTCCAAGTGAATTAGATCGTTATGTTGCTTATCTAAGACTAGAAACACTAGGTTTAAAGATCGATAAGCTGTCTCAAAAACAAGAAGAATATTTGTCCAGCTGGGCTGAATAACTAGTATTGGAGAGATGAACTAGATGAATGAAGATAGACACTTATTTACGTCAGAGTCCGTTACTGAAGGGCATCCAGATAAAATGTGTGATCAAATTTCCGATGCGATTTTGGATGCGATCTTAGAACAGGATCCTAATGCACGTGTAGCTTGTGAGACTGCGACTTCAACTGGCTTGCTTCTGGTAACTGGTGAAATTACTACAACAGCAAAAGTGGATTACAACAAAGTAGTAAGACAAACAATTAAGGAAATTGGGTATACACGCTCTAAGTTTGGTTTTGATTCCGAGACAAGTGCTGTTATAACGGCGATTAATGAGCAATCCCCAGATATCGCTATGGGTGTTAATAATGCGCTAGAAGCACGTGAAGGACAAATGAGCGAAGATGATATTGACGCGATTGGAGCAGGGGACCAAGGACTTATGTTTGGGTTTGCTTGCAATGAGACACCTGAGCTTATGCCGCTTCCTATTGCTCTGTCACATAAATTGGCTCGTCGTTTAGCTGAAATCAGAAAAAATAGCACCCTAACTTACTTGCGCCCTGATGCAAAAACTCAGGTTACTGTCGAGTATGAAGGGGAGAAGCCGGTTCGAATTGAAACGATTGTTATTTCCACTCAGCATAGTCCGGATGTGACTTTGGAACAAATTAAAGAAGATATGCATGAGCATATTATTAAACCTGTTGTACCACATGAATTTATTGATGAGAATACGAACTACTTCATTAATCCTACAGGCCGTTTTGTAATTGGTGGACCTCAAGGTGATGCTGGCTTAACAGGCAGAAAAATCATCGTTGACACTTATGGTGGATATGCACGTCATGGCGGTGGAGCTTTCTCGGGTAAGGACCCAACTAAAGTAGACCGTTCCGCTGCTTATGCTGCACGCTACGTAGCGAAGAATATCGTTGCTGCAGGATTGGCTGATAAATGCGAAGTACAGCTTGCGTACGCAATCGGTGTAGCAAAGCCTGTTTCGATTGCTGTAAATACTTTTGGTACTGGGACAATCAGTGATAAGCTGATGGTTAAACTTGTTAGAGAACATTTTGATCTAAGACCGGCTGGTATTATTAAAATGCTTGACTTACGTCGGCCGATTTATCGTCAAACCGCAGCCTACGGACATTTTGGACGTAACGATCTGAATGTTCCTTGGGAACAGACAGACAAGGCTGATCTGCTTAAAGCTGGAGCTGAGATTTTAGCTACTTCAAACGAAGCTGCGGCATCAAAATAAAAAGAGGGGCCATGGCCCCTCTTTTTATTACTTCTTCACCAACAACCCCTGAAAATACTCATCCTGCTTAAACTTCTCCCGCAAATCAGGACAATTATTCTCTTGAGACTCAATAGTCCAACCAGCAACCTTCGTCCCACAAACAACAGCTTCTTTGAGCGATAACCCTCTAACAAGTCCCATCACAGTTCCCGAGAAAAATGCATCACCGGCGCCGCTGGAATCCACTAGCTTAACAGGGAATACAGGCTGGTAGCCGGATTCTTTGGTTCTTGAATCATAGTAAATGGAGCCGTTCTCTCCTAATGTGATGACCATTGAGCGCAGGCCGGAGGAATCCACGAAGGAGATCAACTCCTGAATCAATTCATTTTGGTTCAAGCTGTCGATATTTTTTCCTAAAAGTCGTCCCGCCTCGATATCATTGCAAATAAAGCATTCAAGCTGATCAAGAAGCGACATATTGGATAAAATAACATCTAAGTTCCCTGGAATGCCGAAGACCGGCTTGTTTTCCTGCAAGGATAGTTCGACAACTCTTTTGGAAATTTGTTCATTAAGGTCTAGCTCCAGAACAATATGGGTGGATTGCTGAACAATCTTTTTACCTGAAGTGTCGATGATTCTCTCAAGCTCATCCAACTGCGGCATTTGCGAAATGGAGCCGGCCAGGTTACCGTTCTCATCCAATACAGCTAACCACATTCCCATGCCCTGATTAATTTTACCCAGATATTCGGTGTGAGCATTGGATTTTTTTAGACGTTGAATGATTTCATCGCCGAGTCCTGTGCTATCCACTGTCGAAACAAAAGAGGTAGTGAGGTCTAGGTTTGTCAGATTTTCAGCAACGTTGCGTCCAACGCCCCCATGAACAAATTGAATGCTGCCGAGATTGCGGCCTGTAGGTATGTATTCGTTTTTTGAAAAACCTTTGCAATCAACAAAAACAGTACCAATAACGGATACAAAAGATGACATGTACGGAATCCCCTTACTAAATAGTAGTATGCTTATATTATATTTTAATTTTAGGTTAAAAAGAAGATAATGTTTACACAAAATAATTATTCGTAACTCGCTCCTATAACCACCCGGTTATAGGATTTTTTATTGCAGCAGCCACCAAGGACGCTAAAATTCTCATACCGTCAGTGAGACAGCACCAAATGGAGAGGTTATGAGGTCAGTAGCTAAAGACAACGGGGGATGGCGAATTGGTAGAGTTCTAATGGTAGAGAAGAGATAGCAGCAAAATTTCGACAGCAAAGCAAGGCTACTGAAGTAGCGCCCTTAAAGCATTAAAATATTTCATCATTGATGTCACAGAAGTTTGCAGGAGCAGCATGTGAATACTTGTCAGGCTTATGAGGAAACTAATAGCAAAAGTAACTACGTGATGCACATCAGCGACAGTGCATGCCACCGTTTAGAGTTCAGAGGATCAGTGAACGGTTGAAAAAGTCCTTTTTATGTCCGAACCTTATGATCTTGCCTCAAATCAAGGATTCCTTTTCTATGCAGCAGTATCTTATGTACGGATATGATTTTGCACAAAAGGAGCGATTACTAATGGAAATATTCACAACCGAATTTTGGTCTGCTTTACTCGCAATTGTCGTCATAGACCTTGTGCTAGCGGGGGACAATGCAATTGTTATCGGTTTATCTGCAAGAAATTTGCCCCGGGATCAGCAAAAGAAAGTGATTTTGTGGGGAACGGTTGGAGCTATTGTTGTACGTTCAGTGTTAACTCTGGTTGTCGTGTGGCTGCTTAAGATTCCGGGCTTGCTTCTTTTAGGGGGATTATTGCTCATTTATATCGCCTATAAGCTGCTTGTGGAAGAAAAAAAGCATGATGTGGAGTCCGCGGCTAGCTTGTGGGCTGCAATCAAAACGATAATTATCGCCGATACAGTGATGGGTTTGGATAATGTTTTGGCGGTTGCGGGGGCAGCTCATGGTGACTTTGTGTTGGTTGTACTGGGGCTGCTGATTAGCGTGCCTATCGTTGTGTGGGGGAGTACACTTATCCTAAAATGGGTCGAACGGTATCCGATTATTATTTTTATTGGATCGGGTGTTTTAGCATGGACTGCATCCAAAATGATTGTTGATGAACCATTCTTAAAAGGATTTTTTGATGTAAATCCAATCTTGAAGTGGGGATTAGTGGTTGTCATCGTCGCAGGTGTATTGGTTTTAGGGAAAGTAAAGCAGCAAAAACGTACGTTGGAAAAGGCATGAGGGGTAGGCGTGCGAATCCCGGGCGCGCGTTGCGTCACTGCATGTAGAGATGTATGGATTAGAGAAAGTTCCAGCTCGTCAAGCTAAAAAGTACAGCACGACCATTCACCAAGAACACAACAGAGAGCGTTGAAAAATTAATGTGCCAGAGCAAAGCGAAATTGGGCCTGCCTGACTAAGGCAGCTTAACGGCACTTGTTTGTGTTCCACGCTATCAGTAACAGCAATGAGCCCAACCTTTCCGCCAACTTAAGACCAGAGAGCGGTGGGGAGCATCGCGGACAAAAGGGCTGAGACAGGCACAGGAGATGCACACAGCCCCTAACTCAAATTTCAAAAAGTCTGGAATATTTGTATTTCATTCGACATACATTGAAAGCGAATTCATTTATACGTATAACTTTCAAAAAACGATAAGAAAAGATTTGATTTGTCCGTATGAATAAGGGGGCCGATTACTTTGGAGGTTAGCTAAATGCCTAAATTGAAATGATTGGTGCTCGAAGCATAGGGGGTTATAAGACCGCATGATGATGATGATGGATATCTTGGCGGTTCAGGAGTTCCAAAATACGGAGGAGCTTCGATTAATGGACATAAATGAAGAAAGCTTACAGATGATATCAACCTGTAGCGAACCGAATAATAAAGTTAGTAGGTGAACAAATTTGTATGTGAAAAATAAAGAACCGTTTTGGAATAATATAAAAGTAGTTCCTTATCTTTTTATTTTGCCAAATATGCTTCTGTTTTTATGCTTTATGATCATTCCGATTTTCATGACTTTCTACTATAGCCTTGTCAAATGGGGAGGTATGGGTAGTCCTGTATTTATAGGATTTGATAATTACTTGTATCTTTTGGGTGATGAGGTATTCAGAAAGTCTGTTTGGGTGACCATCCTATTCACGGTAGCAACCGTTCCTATTCTAATGATAATGTCACTCATGTTTGCACTTTTATTAAATCAAAAAATTAAGTTCAGATCGTTTTTCCGTAGTGTATTGTTCATTCCCTCCATAATCTCATCTGTTGTTGTTGGTATGGTTTTTGTGTGGTTGTTCAATGATCAACTGGGATTCATTAACTATATTCTCAATTCCTTTGGTATAAAATCGATTGGCTGGTCAACAAATCCGAATATGGCGATGGTAATGATTATCGTAGGTACTCTCTGGAGTCGAATAGGGTATAACATGGTCATTTATTTGGCGGCACTTCAAGGAATATCCCCAGAGTATTATGAGGCCGCCACCATTGACGGTGCAAACTCCTGGCAAAAGTTTCGCTTTATAACAATGCCTCTCCTTAAGCCTATTCATACTTTCATCTTAATAACGGTTGTCATTCACTCCTTCCGTTCATTCGATCTGATTTATGTTATGACCAAAGGCGGTCCTCTAAATGCAACAACAACTCTTGTCATGCATGTTTATGATACTGCATTTAAGTTGAACTATTTTGGTCGCGCGTCAGCATCGGGTGTTATTTTATTTCTAATTCTTATGGCATTTACTCTGTTCAGACTTAAATCAAACAAGGAGAACGTATGATAAAAAATGAAAAAAAACAGCTAATACGACCACCAAAAGCCTCATATATGTTCACTTATGTACTAATGGTGATCGTATCTATTATTGTTCTGTTTCCCTTCTATTGGATGTTTGTAACGGCAGTAAAGCCTGTGGGTGAAATCTTTGAATTTCCTCCTAAACTATGGCCGGGTGAGTTTTTGTGGGGAAACTTTGCCAAATCAATGTCCGCAACGGATTTCCCCACCTATTTTAAAAATAGTATCATCGTTACTTCCATTGCAACCCTTATTACCGTTTTTATTAATCTCCTTGCGGGGTACGCATTTGCTAAATATAAATTTAAGGGCAAGGAGCTCATGTTCTTAATCGTATTGAGCACATTGATGATTCCAATTCAGGTTACCATGATCCCTAACTTTATCATCGTATCTAAGCTGGGTTTGCTGAATACTTATGCAGGACTCATTCTGCCTACTTGTGCAGAGGCATTCGGATTGTTCCTTTCCCGTCAGTTCATGTCTGAAATACCGGATGAGCTTATTGAATCGGGGCGTATGGATGGTGCAAGCGAGTTTCATATATTTAGCAAGATTGTTTTTCCGAACGTAAAACCTCTTCTTGGTGTTCTGGTTATTTTCACAGTCATGTGGCGTTGGAATGATTTTCAGTGGCCGTTAATCATACTTTCAGATAAAAAGATGTACACCGTACAGCTTGGTTTATCGATGTTAAATGGAGTGAATTATGTTAACTGGAACGACCTGATGAGTGCTGCTCTCATCTCAATAATTCCTGTGATAATCGTATTTTTCGCTTTTCAGAAGCAATTTGTGCAGGGAATAACTCATACAGGCATTAAGGGCTAGCTGATACTGCTTTTTTAATGAAACGCAAAGATGAGATGGTTAGTTGGTTATCTATTAAAAGGAGGAGAAGAAAATGTTAATTCATCCATTTAAGAGAGCGCTATCAATGTTTTGCGCCTTGGGTATGGCCGTTTCCGTGGCCGCGTGCAGTACACCTTCAGGCGGTAGAACAGAAACGGCAGGTAACGGAGCTGCAGAGAAAGATGCCGTACTAAAGGTAGCCTATTGGGAATCATCCTCATCTGATAAAGCGGGTTGGGATCTCATGATAAAGAATTTTACAAAAGATCATCCGGAAATTAAGTTAGAACCACAGGTTTATCCATCCAATACGTTTAGACAAACACTCGACACAAGAATTGCCGGTAACGATTGGCCTGACATTGTGCGCTACACGTATCAAAGACTTGGAAAATTTAAAGAGAACAATGTAATGCTTGACCTTAAAGGGAAAATTTCCGAAGAAAGTCTTAACGACCTGGTTCCCGCATTTCGTTCAGCTGTAACCTACAACGGTAAACTTGTAGCTATGCCTCATCATACGGATACTATGGCTATTTTCTACAATAAGGCTATGTTCGAGAAATCAGGAATAAGAATTCCTAAAAATGCAACAGACGGCTGGACGTGGGATGAACTTACGGCCAATGCGCGTAAGCTTAAAGCAGACAATAATTTAGAATATTCTTTTGGAGGGATTTGGGAGAATGGCTCCGGTTACCGTTACCTTCCATTTATCTACATGAATGGCGGATCGGTTCTGAGTAAAGATATGAAATCTATTACTATCAATTCACCGGAAGCTCTTGCGGCTACAAAGCTTTATGAAACATGGCAGAAGGAAAAGCTCGTGGTGAAGACCGGGTTTACGCAGGAACCGGCATCCAATTTGCTTTTTGTTGCCAAGAAAATAGCGTTTACGTTTTCCGGCAGCTGGCATCTCTCTTACATGGAAGAAAACATGCCAGGGAATTGGGGAGTTACTTATATGCCTCAAGTTAAGGGGAAAAGCGGCTCGGATATGGGCGGTAATTCAATCTTCGCTTACGCAGGCACCAAATATCCAAATGCAGCGGCAATCTTTATTGACTATATGACTAATAAAGCTAATATGAAAGCATTTGCTGAGGCTTCTAACTTTATTCCTGTACGCACAAGTCTTATTAATGAGGGTTTAAAATATACCAGTTTCCAAAAAGAGATGGACTTAATTCTCAATATCGTTAAAACCATTGATCCTAAAATGGCAGATGATGAGACATCTATCCGTTTCCAGCAAATAAACCAAATCTATGGTGAGATTATGGATCCAATAGCTATTAATGGATCGATGACAGCTGAAAAGGCTTTGGAAAAGGCTCAAAAGGATATGACAGAAGCTTTAAAATAATGGTTTGTATGCTAGGGGATTTTTATGAAATCAAAATATGTATTGGTAAAAGACGAGATAAAGTCCTGGATTTTGCATGGGAAAGTTTCGCCTCACGAAAAAATTGGCACCGAGAACGACATTATGGAGAGGTTTGACGTTAGCCGTCATACGGTTCGGCAAGCAATCGGGGATTTAGAGAAAGAAGGGTGGATTTACCGATGGCAGGGGAAGGGGACTTTTTGTGCGGATGCATCTAAAAGAAGCAAGTCTCATTCATACAAGACTATTGGTGTAATCACTACGTATATCTCTGAATATATTTTTTCCTCCATCATAAGAGGAATCGAGTCGTATTTGAGCAGTACGGATTATATGTTTATTTTAACGAGCACTAATAACAACATAGAAAAAGAGAAAAAGTGCATAGATTCTATTTTAGCCCGAAATGTAGATGCCATAATTGTTGAGCCCACTAAAAGCGCGATCTATAACCCAAATATCAATTATTATTTAAATATGGAAACAAACCATATCCCCTATGTTATGTTAAATGCCTTATATCCACAACTTCAAGCGCCTAGCCTAACTATGGATGAGGAGCAGGGAGGATTTCTTGCAACAGAACATTTAATTCAGCTGGGTCATAAAAAGATCATTGGCATTTTTAAGGCGGATGACTTGCAAGGCGTCAATAGAATGAACGGGTTTATTCGGGCCCACCGAGTTCATAACTTGCCAATAATTCCAGGACTGATTATATCTTATAATACAGAGGACCCGAGAGAGAAGATTCAAAGTGAAATAAAAAATCTATTTAATAACCATAATAATGATGTAACAGCCATTTTTAGTTATAACGATGCCATTGCCCTTTACATCATTAATTTTTTAAGGGAATTAAATATTAATGTCCCTGAGGATGTTTCTGTAGTCGGATACGACGATTCCTATTTGGCAGAAATGTCGGAAGTGAAGCTCACTTCGGTTATACATCCGAAAAGAACCATGGGACTGGATGCAGCTAAATTGATTGTTGACTTGATTGAAGGGAAGCAGCAAGGCTCCCAGTTACAATCGGTCATATACAAACCTGAATTGGTTGTCAGAACCTCAACTGCAACAGCGAAAAACTAGGTTTCTTAGTCTTGTATCATCTAAGCCCCATAATTGCAATAGACCTAAAAGGGAGAGGCCGAGCGCTCAATGTCATTAAGTTAAGCTCAAAAACAATAGCGGAATTAAAATGGAATTCGAAACGGCATGGGAAAAATCCCTGTGCCGTTTGTTTTTTTTGGTGTAAGCCAG